>NZ_SGPI01000101.1:0-224 GCF_004208845.1 Pseudoalteromonas sp. CO348
CGATGTTCTACTTTCACATGGGTAATCCACACTATCATCGACGCTGTTTTGTTTCACTTCTGAGTTCGGCATGGGGTCAGGTGGTTCCAAAACGCTATGGTCATCAGGAAAATACTGTTTTTTAGTTCTTATTTTTATATTAAATTTGGCCCTGGCGATGTTCTACTTTCACATGGGTAATCCACACTATCATCGACGCTGTTTTGTTTCACTTCTGAGTTCGG
>NZ_SGPI01000102.1:0-218 GCF_004208845.1 Pseudoalteromonas sp. CO348
CTGCGGAGTGGTAGTTCAGTTGGTTAGAATACCGGCCTGTCACGCCGGGGGTCGCGGGTTCGAGTCCCGTCCACTCCGCCAGTTTGCATTTTCTTCTAAGCAAGCTTCCTTGAGCAAAATCAAAAATCAAATAGCTCATTTTCTTTAGTCTTTCCCTTGTCATCACTGTTAAGTAACTCATTTTTCAACATAAGCTTATAATAATGTCGTTATAACTT
>NZ_SGPI01000103.1:0-210 GCF_004208845.1 Pseudoalteromonas sp. CO348
CTTCTGAGTTTGGGTGACGAGAAACCGAAGCACCGCTTCGCAGTTCGAGGAAGTGAGCGCAAGGACGCGCGAAGGGGAGATGCTACATGGAAGTACTTTACCCCAAATAGCAAAAAACCCGTCGCATTGCTGCAACGGGTTTCTCTTATTTGGCCCTGGCGATGTTCTACTTTCACATGGGTAATCCACACTATCATCGACGCTGTTTTG
>NZ_SGPI01000104.1:0-207 GCF_004208845.1 Pseudoalteromonas sp. CO348
AAGTTATAACGACATTATTATAAGCTTATGTTGAAAAATGAGTTACTTAACAGTGATGACAAGGGAAAGACTAAAGAAAATAAGCTATTTGATTTTTGATTTTTGATTTTTGATTTTTGATTTTTGATTTTTGATTTTGCTCAAGGAAGCTTGCTTAGAAGAAAATGCAAACTGGCCCAGTGGACGGGACTCGAATCGAAGCGTCGA
>NZ_SGPI01000105.1:0-205 GCF_004208845.1 Pseudoalteromonas sp. CO348
TCGACGCTTCGATTCGAGTCCCGTCCACTGGGCCAGTTTGCATTTTCTTCTAAGCAAGCTTCCTTGAGCAAAATCAAAAATAAAATAGCTCATTTTCTTTAGTCTTTCCCTTGTCATCACTGTCAAGTAACTCATTTTTCAACATAAGCTTATAATAATGTCGTTATAACTTTGCCAGTTGCAGCGAAGTGGTAGTTCAGTTGGT
>NZ_SGPI01000106.1:0-202 GCF_004208845.1 Pseudoalteromonas sp. CO348
TGAGTGGTTGAAAGCACCGGTCTTGAAAACCGGCATACGTTAATAGCGTATCTAGGGTTCAAATCCCTATCTCTCCGCCACTTATTTTAGATTCATGCTTGTAAGTGTGGATTATAGGTTTTGGAGAGATGGCTGAGTGGTTGAAAGCACCGGTCTTGAAAACCGGCATACGTTAATAGCGTATCTAGGGTTCAAATCCCTA
>NZ_SGPI01000002.1:0-122393 GCF_004208845.1 Pseudoalteromonas sp. CO348
GTGTATACAAATACCGCGTGGGAGAGAAGGCACAAGGGCGCGAATACATCAAAGAGGCCGAGGTAGCACCTCATCAAGAGCTCGGATATAAGCACGCAATCACACTAATAATGCTAAAAGTGGCTTGTACAATTGGAGGAGTCCATATAAGGCGGTTCACCCACCGATTTGTGCATTCATAATATTTAGTGGGAAAGTATTTATTGATCCCAAATTACCTTACTTTTTAATGTACTGTCCCGGTGGTTTGCCAAAGACTTTTTTAAACGCATTGCTAAATGCGGCGGTAGATTCAAAACCCAAATATTCAGCTGCTTGTTGCTGAGAATATCCATCTTTCAACAGCTCAATTGCTTTGATAGCTCTTAATTTCTGGCGCCAATCACTGAACCCCATCATAAAGCATTTGTGGAATAAGCGGTTGAGTGTCCGGGTTGATGCACCGACTTGATCACTCCAGGCCTCCAAGCTTATTTTGCATCCTGGATTTGTATGTAGCTCGGTCACAATGGGTAAGATCCGAGCATCCTGTGCACTTGGAATAAAAAAGTGGCACGTTGTAGCCGACGTTAGCCTATCAATAAAGACCGTAATAAATCGCTCTGTTTTTTCATCTAAGTGGTACTCTTCCTGCCAAGTACAGATCTCCAGTATAAATTGCTTCAGTAGTTCATCTACCGCAATTAGCTTCGCTTTATTCCCTAGCAACTCGGTGTATTTATTGTCGATATAGACACTACGAAAATCTCCACCGTAGCGACAATACGTCTCATGCGGAAGGCCTGGAGGTAGCCACAAAGCTTGATCGGGAGGGATCACGAAAGTGCCTTCAGGAGTTACAATTGTGATGACTCCGTTGCTTGTATATGCAAGCTGCCCCCACTCATGTTGGTGCCGTTGAACATGCTCCCACTCCGCTTTTTTTACCGCTCTTGGCAGGATTGGCCGGCCAAGGGTTGGCTTTAAGAAGCGCTTATATTTGGGCTGAATACGCCAAGGAGAAGTTGTCTGTTTTGATAAAGAACTTGGCATAATTATGTATATCAGAAATTAATGTGTGGCCATATTATAGCCATAACTTTTTAATAGTTGTGCTTTATGTGGAGATAATCATGAAGAATGCTTCTCAAGGATGGCAAAGTCCTTTTAATTTCTTAGTGCTCGCTACCGTAGTTATGGCCGTTACATTCGCAGGCTGGATGGCCATGCTCAATAACTTTGCGATTGAAGCCGCAAACTTCAATGGCGCTAATATGGGAATGTTGCAATCCCTGCGTGAGATCCCCGGGTTTTTAGCGTTTACAGCGGTATTTGTTTTATTGGTGTTAAAGGAGCAAACCTTCGCACTGATCAGCTTGTGTTTGCTGTCGCTTGGCGTCGCCATTACCGGCTTGTTGCCTACTATTTATGGTTTGTATGCAACTACAGTGTTAATGTCGATAGGTTTTCACTATTTCGAGACGCTGAATCAATCTCTCAGTTTACAATGGTTCAATAAAGATGAGGCACCGGCCAAACTAGGTATCTTGCTCTCTATTAAATCCATCGCTTCTCTGATCACCTATGCGGTAATATGGCTGGGTTTTAGCTACTTCTCCGCAGACTATCAGTGGATGTATCTGCTTATTGGAGGGGTTGGCTTTATCATTGCGCTATTTATGTTTATCGGCTTTCCAACCTTTGAAATGCATACTACGCAGCATAAAAAGCTCATTTTGAGAAAAGAGTACAGCCTATATTACGCCTTGATTTTCTTCTCGGGCGCGAGAAGACAAATATTTATGGTGTTTGCGGGTTTCTTAATGGTGGAAAAATTTGGTTTTGATGTTGCACAGATCACCGCGCTTTATATGTTGAATCATTTGATAAACATATTTATCGCCCCTAAGATTGGTCAAATGATTGGGCATATTGGTGAGCGTAAAACACTGACAATCGAATATGTGGGACTCATTTTTGTATTTATTGGTTATGCATTGGTAGAGTCAGCAAGTTTTGCAGCAGCGCTTTATGTCATCGACCATCTGTTTTTTGCGATGGCCATTGCACTCAAAACTTATTTTCAAAAAATTGCTCGGCCAGAAGACATCGCAGCAACGGCAGGGGTTAGCTTTACCATTAACCATATTGCAGCAGTAGTGATCCCAGCAAGCTTTGGCTTAGTATGGTTATACGATCAATCCTTAGTGTTTTACTTTGGTGCTGCACTTGCGGTGTGCTCATTGGTGTTGAGTCAATTTGTGAATACAGCCAATGTGCAGGAAAAGCTGGCTAAATCCGTGTAATGCTCCAGCATCACACGAATAGTGACATTGCAGTTTAGATACTGCGACCACACCAAACAACACGCCCTGCAATGCCGTGACTGTCGGCATTATCAGCGGTGATCTCCCAGCTCGGGTAATCAGGGTTATCACTGATCACTTTGAGCTGAGAGTGCTTTTGTTGCACTCGCTTAGCCATGAGACCCTCTTCTGTTTGAATGATATAAACCGCATCTTTACTGGGTTGATTCTGTGAAAGGTCAACGAGTACCATGTCGCCGTCTAGCAACGTGGGCTGCATACTATCACCACGGATAGAGACAAAGGCGAGCTTCTCTGAATACACGCCAAGATGGGAGTTTAGCCAACGACGGTTGAGTGCAAACTGCTCGGTAACTTCTTCATGACCAATTACACTGCCCATACCTGCACTGGCCTCAATATCAAGTTTAGGTATGAGGGTAAGTTCATCTTTAAGCTGACCTTGTGGTTTATCTAAGGGTTGTTCACCGGTGAGTAACCAGTTCAGATCAACGGCAAATAGGCTATAAAGGTGCTCAAGATATATCATTGAAGGGCGACTTAAGCCGCGACAAATACGGTAAATATGGGAAGGGGATTTACCTGTTAACTGGGCAAATTGGCGCTTATTGCCGCCTGCAAATTGCTCGACTAAGGTTACAAATCGTCTTGAAAATGCCGTACTCATCTCTTAATTATTCTCTTTATAGCGCCTAAACCCGCAAGCATACTGAGCTAAGCCTTATCTGTACAGTCTCGCTGCACTAGTTGGACATTTTATAAACGAGCATAATCACGGATGAATAAATGACGTAAAGAGGAGAAGTATTTTCTATTTTCATTAGACTAAGGTCGTAGTGAGTTGCGTTGTACGAAATTTGTCCATGCTGGTAGGCTAAGAATCGCAAGTTAACATTTATTTAAACTCGGCACGACTTGCTTTAGCCGACATACAACATGGAAAAAGGTAATGAAATATACAAATTTATTAATTGCACTTCCGCTCTTGGGCGCGATGGAAGTTGCACTGGCGGTAGACTGTAGTAACTTAACGCAATGGCAATCACAGCAGGTATATACAGGTGGCGACGCAGTCACCTATCAGTCAGCTAAATACACCGCGAAATGGTGGACACAAAACCAAAACCCAGCGCAAAATTCTAATACTTATGATGTCTGGCAAGCAAACGGTAGTTGTGATCCGGTAACGCCTGTGCCTTTAGTTTCGGTCACCTCTCCAAGCAGTAACGCACGAGTGTTAGTGGGTTCATCAGTTAGCCTAGCGGCGGCGGTAAGCCATCCGCAAAACACGGCAATCGACAGTGTTGAATTCTATCTCGATGGCACGCTTGTCGCCTCTGACAACAGTGCACCTTATGAGGTGATGTGGCAAGCGCAGGGACTAGGTAATCGCGCATTAACTGTCTATGCAACTGATGTGTCTGGGGCACGAGGTGCATCGAGTGCGGTGAACTTCAGTGTCGTGTCTGACGAGGTTCCTCCTGGCGATCCTAATTTTAAAATTGTCGGCTACTTCCCAAGTTGGCAGGGTGCAGTGAGTGATATTCAGTTTGATAAACTCACCCATATCAATTACTCATTTTTACTACCCAATGCAGATGGTACACTGAGACCGCTTGAAAATTTAAGCAAAATGACAGCGCTAGTAAACTCAGCTCACGCCAACAATGTAAAAGTGGGGATCGCCATTGGTGGCTGGAACGGGGGCGACGATAGTGCATTTGAGACATTCGCTAGTTCACAGCAAGGCAGAGCCCGTTTCGTGCAAGAGGTCATTTCGTTTGTAGAGCAGCATAATCTAGATGGCGTTGATATGGATTGGGAATATCCAGATCCCGGTGCTTCAGCAAATAACTATGCATTACTGATGAAGGAACTAAGCGTTGAGTTACGCGCCAGAGGTAAATTCTTGACGGCAGCTGTGGTGGCGCTTGGCTATACCGGTGGTGGCGTGTTGGAATCTGTATTCCAAGATATCGACTTTTTAAATTTGATGGCGTACGACGCGAACAATACTGATCATGCTTCTATGCAATACGCCAAAGACTCAATAGCTTACTGGCAAGGTCGTGGGCTCAGTAAAGAAAAAACGGTACTAGGCGTACCATTTTATGCAAGACCTACTTGGAAAGCGTATCGCACCTTACTGCAGGAGAACCCTGCCAATGCCTGTCGCGATAGTGATGGTAGCAGCTACTACAATGGTATCCCGACGATCCGCGCAAAAACGCAGTACGCTAAGCTCAATGCCGGTGGCATTATGAATTGGGAGCTATCCCATGACAGTAATGGCCCTGCGTCGCTATTAACAGCGAAATGGGAAGTTGCTAATGGTGTAACACCAAGCTATCAATGTCAGTAAATTATTACTTAACCTGAGGTTTGGATAAGGAATGTTCCAACTCATTGTTGCTAAAGCACAACTTAGTTTTCTCCTTGTCTAGCCAGAGAGTTTTAGGGAAAACAAGGCGAATTTACGCACCAATAGCTGGCTATTGGAAGTGAATTCAACGCAGTTAGCGCTAAAACTGGCTGCTAGAAAGGCATTAATTATCCGCAGCTCAGGTTACTTATAACTCAGCTCGGCGGCGAGTGAAAGCTGGCTGTTGAGCATATAGAGAGTTTGACTGAGAAATAGGCTAACTACATATTTTTATAATATCTAGCCTATATATGGTGGGAAATGCTTATAAACAGCGCTCCATTACGCTGCAGGTAACAGCCGGTGAACTTGGACGTTGACACCAGTAATCGTTATTAGTCGTTTCGCACATAACGCCGGTTTCTGGTCCTCTACCACCGGCTGCTTGCGGTGTGAGTTTTACGGCAAGTTTACTTTGTTGATAGTCTAATTGTTTTAGTTTTTTCTTTGCTAGGGTAAGTTTCATATTATTTTCCTTTGAAATAAGAATGTCTTAATAGACTATTTTACCCTACTGTATAGTTTACTAAATGTACAGCCCAAAGCGGTGACTACCCAGCTGCTGGGTAGTCACCTTATGTTTAAAGCGCTTTAAAACGAATAGCAACGCCGCCGCCGGCAGCCAGTTTTAATGTCAGCTTGTCGGCACTTGTTACCTTTTTGCGGTAAATATTCATTTCATACGGGTTTTGTTTCCATTCGGCTTTATTACCGTCCGCGTAGATTTGCGCTTCAAAGGTTTTACCTGACTCAAGGAAATCTAAAGTAATAGGAATTTCTCTCGCTTCCTCATCAGTTACTGCGCCTAAGAACCAATCGTTACCACTATATTGTTTATGCTTGCGCTCCTTTCTGGCAAAGACAACATAATCACCCACTTCTCCTGCAAGTGCGATACTGTGTTCCCAGTCGGTGGGTACTTCTTTAATAAACTGAAAAGCATCTGGCTTTGCTAAGTAATTTTCTGGCAAATCGGCCGCCATTTGAATTGGACTATAAAGCACAACATAAAGCGCTAATTGTTTGGCGAGGGTGGTTTGTGGGCGGTTGGTTTTATCGCCAAGGCCGTTGAAGCCCATGTCAAAAATACCCGGAGTAAAGTCCATTGGGCCAGCTAACATGCGGGTAAAGGCAAGCATTGGCACATGCTCTGGTGGGTTTGGTGGCGTGCCCCATGCGTTGAACTCTTGCCCTCTTGCCCCTTCTCTCGCAATCCAGTTTGGATAGGTACGACGCAGGCCGGTATCTTTGATTGGTTCATGCGTGTTAATACTGATCTTGTGTTTAGCCGCGAGTTTGACGTTGTCTAAGTACTCATTTGCCATAAATTGACCGTCGTGCCATTCGAATCTGGCATTGCCCTTGGCATCAATGCGTTTAATGTTGCCGCCATCGGCTACGTAACCGGTTTTAACTTGGCGAACGCCTGCTTTTTCGTAGAGTGCGAAAGCCGCCTCCATTTGATTGCGATAGTTGCTGACGTTACCAGACGTCTCGTGATGACCTATTAAGCGTGCACCTACTTTTTCTCCGTGCTTGGCTATTTCATCAATATTAAAGTCAGCATAGGCCTCGGTAAAGCTAAAGACATCACCGTTGAAGAACCAGTCGCCATCCCAGCCTATGTTCCAACCTTCAACTAACACGCCATCAAAGCCATTGTCAGCGGCAAAGCTCAAATATTCTTTAGTACGCGCCGTAGTCGCTCCATGCTTCTCGCCGCTGCCCCAGGTATTTTTGTTGATGTGCATGCCCCACCAAATGCCGATGTATTTACCCGGCTCAACCCAAGATACATCACCGAGCTTATTTGGTTCGTTGAGGTTTAAAATAAGGTGAGAGTTCAACAAGTCGGTGGCTTCATCGCCTATTTGCAGGGTGCGCCAAGGTGTATTGAACTTACCATTGGTTTTGACAGCAACGCCGTCTGACCAAGGTGTTAGATCGGCAACAAATGTTCCCGGGCGACGCTGGTTTAAGGTCATGCCCGCATAGTCAATTAGGGCCGCTTCATGCACACTGATATGAACCCCGTCTTGATTCTTTAAAGTAAATGGGGTGTGCACATGTGGGGCATCGTGCAGTGGTGTGGTGTTGTATACATATTCATAGCGATTCCAGCCACGAGCAGGGATCCACCACGCGGTACTTTTATCACTTTGTGCAAAGGCGAATTCGGTTAATTCTCTGGTGATATAAAGCGCTTGATTTTGAGCAACCTCATAGCGAAAGCCGACACCGTCATCAAATACTTTTACACGCACAGTATATTGCGGCGACTTGTCTGTCTGCTTAGCAAAGGTGACAGCAAGCTCATTGTGCTTATCTTGGATCACTCGGGCTTCGCCCCAAGGCTGTTGCCAACTGCTATCGACGCTATTACGCTGATGTGTGGTGATACTTAAGCCATCGCGCATCGATGCAGCTGTTGCGAAATCAAAACCAAGTTTAGACGGTTGAATAATGGTTTTGTCGTTAAAGCTGACATGGTAGGTCGGCTGGCTATTATCATCACTCAAGGTAAAAGTGATTTTTCCATCTGGCGAACTCACAGCTAAAGATGCGGCAAAGCTCGTAGTCGTAAACAAGCTTAATCCGATCAGGGAAAGTGACATGGGGCGCATAGTTTTTCCTTTTTGTTGTCGGCACGAAAATTCGTGTTCTTTTGCACATAAGCTAAGCTTACTGTTGTATGCTAACGTTCACGTAAAAGTTGCATACGTATTCATGCTGTAAATGCGATGAATGTAATAATTATTCCGCTCGGTCTAGTGTAGACAAGCTAAGAAAAATAATAAGGATAGGTTGAACTGCTTATGCTAAACCTAACAATTTTTGGGCGTATTGCTGTTGTGATAGCAATGCTACAAGCCGGCCTAGTCAATGCCCTTGAAGTGCAAATTGTCGATGCTGATAAACAGCCACTCGCGAATGCCGCGGTGTGGTTGCAAGGAGAAGGCTTTGATAATAAAAGAACGACGCTAGATTATAAAATGGAGCAAAAGGATAAGGCGTTTGTGCCCCATATTTTGATGGTGCAAGCAGGCACACAAGTCTCGTTTCCAAATTTAGATCCCATTCTGCACCACGTCTATTCGTTCTCTGCTGCAAAGCCGTTCGAGCTTAAGTTGTATCGCGATGACCCGAAACAAGTATTATTTGATCAAACCGGTGTGGTTGAGCTTGGCTGCAATATTCACGATTGGATGCTGGGTTATATCGTGGTTGTAGATAGCCCATTATTTGCGGTAACGGATAGCAGCGGCAAAGTATCAATCGACCTAGGTGCTCAGCAAGCCAGCGCACTAAAGCTGAATGTATGGCATGAAAGATTCGAAAATATAGACAAAATAGAACAGCATCCGCTCTCCGTCGTAAACAACACTCAAGCAATTACCTATCAAATTAAGCAAACACTGGTTGCTCCACTTCAGGATTTCTCCGATGGCTTCGATGATTACTAAGCTAAGCGCCGCTTTGGCATTATTCGCCATAGGGCAAGCAGGTGCCGTTGAGATTTCTGGACAAGGGCAACTGCAAACGACCTGGCAGCATGATGATAATCGTAAAGCTTGGTATCAGCCTGGGTGGGGCGTTACGCGTTTTGGGAAAGGGGAGTCAGACATTACGCTTAGTCGAGGAGCTATTGATTGGCGCGTAGATTTTGCTAGCGCTTGGTCTTTGCACGGGGTAACACAGTATGTGCCAGACCCAGATGACAAGCTCGGCTTTACAGAACTGTATTTGCAATATCGAACACTACCCAAAAATGGTCGCCGTTTTATTATGCGAGCTGGTGGCTTTTATCCGAAGTTTTCTATTGAGAACCCAGATATTGGTTGGTCGTCACCCTATACATACCAGTATTCGGCTATCAACGCTTGGATAGGTGAGGAAGTGCGGGTATTTGGCAGTGAAGTCGCGATTGAGCAGCCGCAAACGCGTCGTAGCCGAGGTCAGGGATTCAAAGGTGTGTTTGGTGTTTTTAAGGGGAATGATCCGGCTGGCACTTTACTCGCATGGCGAGGCTTTACCGTGCATGATAGGCAGTCGGTGTTTAACGAAAGTCTCCCCTTTGCTGCGGTAGAGTCGTTGAATACACCGCAGCTACAACATCAAGCACAGCATGTTGAACCGTTTTCGGAAGTAGATGGCCGATTTGGTTATTATGTTGGGTATCATCGCGACTTTTCAAACCGTAGTGAGATCAATGTCTATTGGCACGATAATAATGGCGATACAAGTAAGATCAATTACCGAACTGGGCAGTATGCGTGGGACACTAAATTTATTAGTGCAGCTTGGCGTTACAAGTTAACCCCGCAGACGCATATACTTGCACAAGGCATGCTGGGTAATACCGCCATGGGAGTCAATCGCGGCGTCGATAATGACTTTAATAGTTGGTTTTTGCTACTCACACATCAGCGCGATGACTGGCGCTTTTCCATGCGGGGGGAGCAGTTCAAAGTCATCGACAAAGATGATTGGCAGTTCGACCCAAACCAAAGTGATGGCCATGCACTGACCGCTACAGTGAAGTATCGAATTAATAGCAATTGGCTGGTGGGCGGTGAGTTTTTGAGTCTGACAACCACAGTTGCAAATCGCGAGGCCTTTAACGGAAAGACCAAGCAAAGCGATAATGTGTGGCGACTCAGTGCGGAGTATCGTTTTAATTTATAACAATAAACGTGACGCCCAAGGTGTCACGCTTATTCATGCCATACGATACGTTAGTCCAGTAGACGATTAATGCCGTTTAAGGCTGCAACGCGATAGGCTTCGGCCATTGTTGGGTAGTTAAAGGTCGTATTGATAAAGTACTCGATATTATTACCCGTTCCTTTTTGCTCCATAATGGCTTGGCCGATATGGATGATCTCGGATGCACGTTCACCAAAGCAGTGAATACCTAATATCTCTTTGGTTTCTGCATGGAACAAAATTTTCAAGCTACCGACTTCAGTGCCGGTGATCTGTGCACGAGCCAAATGTTTAAACTGGGCACGGCCCACTTCATAGGGAATGCGCGCAGCGGTAAGCTCTTGCTCAGTTTTACCAACAGAGCTCATTTCTGGAATGGTGTAAATGCCGGTTGGGATATCGGTTATCAAACGATCATCACAGGCACCATGCACAATTGCATTGGCCGCAATACGCCCTTGATCGAACGCTGCACTGGCTAGGCTTGGATAGCCAATCACATCTCCTACTGCGAAAATATTATCTACTTCAGTTTGGTAGTGTTCGTTGACTTTAAGCTGGCCGCGGCTATCAGCCTTTAGACCTACGCTTGCAAGGTTGAGTGTTTCGGTATTACCGGAGCGGCCATTGGCCCATAAAATGCAGTCAGCACGTACTTTTTTGCCAGACTGTAGATGCACAATAACCCCTTTGTCATGGGTCTCTACTTTCGCAAACTCTTCGTTATGGCGAATAACAATACCATTATTCCAAAAATGGTAACTGAGTGCGTCAGAGATCTCGGCATCCATAAAGGCCAATAAGCGGTCGCGGGTGTTGATGAGGTCTACCTTTGCGCCCAGTCCTTTAAAGATTGATGCATATTCACAGCCTATGACCCCCGCGCCGTATATCAATACGCGCTGAGGATTATGCTCAAGGCTTAAAATAGTGTCGCTGTCGTAGACTCGAGGGTGGTTAAAATCAACGCCTGGTGGGCGGTATGGACGCGAGCCTGTGGCTATTACAATGGTTTTAGCGGTGAGTAGCTCTTGCGAACCATCTTGGTGAATGACTTGTACTGTATGCGCGTCAACAAAGCTGGCATCGCCTTGAAATAAGTGAATGCGGTTACGACCGTAAAAGCTAGAACGCAATGTTGACTGTTTTGAGATCACATCACTGGCATGGTGCAAAATATCTTGAAAGGTATGGCGCTGCGGGCGCTCAGTAAAACGATAAAGTGGGTTCGCTTTGTACTCAATTAAACGACTGACAGAGTGGCGAAGCGCTTTTGAGGGAATGGTGCCCCAGTGAACGCAGCCACCGCCAACCGCATGCTGGCGTTCGATAACCGCGACTTTTTTACCACTTTTAGAGAGGTTCATGGCGGCGCCTTCGCCGCCAGGTCCGGTGCCTATAATAATGGCATCGTATTGATAGGATTGTGGAACAGTTTCGGTTTTTTCTGCAGCTTTTTTGCTCACGGCCTCACCCCTTTAGTTATTGAGGCCGCTGAACATTATGCCGTTTTCAGTAGCCTCGAATTTAGTGCAATCCAAGCTTGTTTTTGGCTTTCCCAAGCTTGTTCTAGCTCTTTATATTGTTGCATCAGTGCGGAATGTTCGCACTGTGCAAGTACTGCTTCTTTCTTCGCTTCGAGTACCTGCTTTTGCACAGTACAGTAGTTTTGAAGCTTTTTAAGAAGTAAATCATACTCTTGTTGTAACAATGTAAGCTTATCTTGCGCCAAAGGCAATTTTGCGAGACTGACTTTAGTCTTATTCAACAAGGTCTCCGCCTTGGCTTTTTCAATGCGTTCAACCGGAGTGCGTTTTAGCTTACTGGCAAGGCCTAGTGCTGCAAAAGTACGGATCAGCCATTTAGTTGGGTCATAGTGATACCAACGAATGCCATTACGGTAGTCGCTGGCAAAAATATGATGAAAGTTATGGTAGCCTTCACCGTAAGTGAAAAGAGCTAGCAAACCATTGTCTCGCGCGGTATTTTTTTCGGTGTAAGGACGACTACCCCAAATGTGCGCCAGTGAATTGATAAAGAAAGTAAAATGTTGACTGAGTACGAGTCTGAGTACGCCTGCAAGTAACAACATACCAAACACATTTCCGAGTAATAAACCTAGCACTAACGGGATGCCGATATTCGTAAGTAACACCAATTTCATATAGTGCTTGTGTTGCCACATCACGATAGGGTTACGTTGTAAGTCTCTGGCGTTATTATAATCACCGTAAGTCTCGCCTTGATAATCTCTCAGCATCCAACCGATATGGCTATACCAGAAGCCTCGTGTTGCGGCGTACGGATCTTTTACTGGGTCGTCGACTTGGCCGTGGTGCACACGGTGATCGCTACTCCAATGTAATATACTGTTTTGTAACGCGAATGCGCCACCCAACGCAAAAATAACTTGAATCACAGGATGGGCGTCATAGGCTTTATGCGCCCATAAGCGGTGATACCCAGCGGTGATCGACAGACCGGCGTAAAACATACAGGCAACAAAAGCTACCCAGTGGCTGGTGGTATAGCCGTATTCAAAGCCATACCAAGGCACCAAAGTGATCGCAGCTAAAAACGATAAGCTAAAGAACAGCACATTGGTCCATAAAATGGGTGGTTTTTTCATCAATTAATCTCAAAATCTAATTTCAGCGTACAACTGTACGCTAAAATAGTATTTCATTCTTGCTGCGTCAAGGTTTAGACTGCGGTTTATTGTTCTTATTTTTCGAAGCGAATTGGGGAAAGTCCATGGCTGGTGTACGCGCCCAACAAAAACAGAAGACCCGTCAAGCGCTTATCGAAGCGGCATTTAATCAACTAAGTGCTGAGCATAGTTTCTCGAATTTAAGCCTGCGTGAAGTCGCACGAGAGGCGGGTATCGCACCTACTTCGTTTTATCGTCATTTTAAGGATATGAACGAGCTCGGGCTGACTATGGTAGATGAAGCGGGGTTAACCTTGCGACAATTAATGCGCCAAGCAAGACGTCGCATCGCTAAAGGTGGTAGCGTGATCAATACTTCTGTGCACACCTTCATGGAATTTATTGAGCAGTCGAGCAACCAGTTTCGTTTATTACTGCGTGAACGTTCGGGTACGTCGCCTGCGTTTCGTGCCGCCGTTGCTAGAGAAATCAAACATTTTATCTTAGAGCTTGCTCATTACCTTGAAACAGAAACGGGAGTAGATACCCATCACGCCCACATGCAGGCTGAAGCAATGGTCACCTTAGTATTTAGCTCTGGTGCTGAGGCTTTGGATCAAGACCCCCCTCAACGCGCTGAACTGACCGAGCGTTTGAAGTGGCAGTTGCGGTATATCGCAAAAGGTGCCTCTGGTTATGCAAAACATCCAGAACCAATAAAAAAATAGCCTAAATTGGCTATTTTTTTATTGGTAATTAAAATTCAAAATAACCCTGCTCACTTCATATCCTATCTGTGTTCACTTCTGATCTTGAAATATATTTTCTAAAGTTGGCGTTTTTTTAATTTAAATTTCCATTAAAGTGAGTTTTAAACTCTACTTTTGGGATAATTTATGCTTGATTGTCGCTTTTGAAGCATGTTAAAACATAACCAATTCATCAACAGGAACACTTAGCTCAATGAAAATGACTGCGCGTATTTCACTCCTTCTTAACCTCCTACTGGTAAACCAGAGGGGTGGGGTGTAATTGCGCGAATTGAGCGACATTTACTGTAGACACCCCGCACTTGCGGGGTTTTTTTTGGCTGAGGATAAGGGTATGCAAGATAAAGTCTGGATTTTCGATACAACATTAAGGGACGGTGAGCAGGCGTTAAAAGCCAGCTTAACAGAAGAAGATAAAATACAGCTGGCGCATACCATTAGTCGTCTCAATGTGGATGTTATGGAAGTGGGTTTTCCAGTATCAAGTCCGGCTGATTTTCGTGCGGTACAACGCATTGCTGCCGAGGTAAAAGGTCCTGCGATTTGCGGCCTTGCGCGTGCGGTTAGTAAAGATATCGACGCGTGTGGCGAAGCCCTTAAAGGTGCTGAGCAGCGCCGCATTCACACTTTTATTGCAACCAGTCCTCTGCACCTAGAACATAAGTTAAGAATGAGTCTAGATGATGCGACTAACATGGCGATTAAGGCCATTACTCAAGCCAGAAAGTACACTGATGATGTTGAGTTTTCATGTGAAGACGCCGGCCGTACGCCTCACTCTGATCTGTGTCGTATTGTTGAAGCGGCGATTAATGCCGGTGCATCTACGATTAACTTGCCTGATACCGTAGGTTACGTCACACCAGACGAGTATGCAGCGATGATTTATCATATTCGAAATAATGTACCTAACATCGACAAAGCCAGACTAAGTGTCCATTGTCACAATGATTTAGGACTTGCGGTGGCAAATTCAATCGCGGCGGTACAAGCCGGTGCAAGACAAATCGAATGTACCATCAATGGTATTGGTGAGCGTGCAGGTAACTGCTCACTAGAAGAAGTGGCGATGATTATGAAGATGCGTCAAGACCACCTAAAAGTGCACACCGATATTCGTAGCGAAGAGATTTATCGCGCGTCGCGCCAAGTTGCTAAAATCTGCAATATGCCGGTGCAGCCAAACAAGGCAATTGTAGGTGAAAATGCCTTTGCACATAGCTCGGGTATTCACCAAGACGGCGTCTTAAAAGCACAAAACACCTATGAAATCATGGCACCAGAAACCGTTGGCGTGCCGAGTAACCAGTTAAATATGACTTCACGCTCTGGTCGACATGTTATCGAGCATCGTCTTACCGAGCTTGGCTATCAGAAATCGGATTACGATATGGATAGCCTGTATGAAAGCTTCTTGGCGTTAGCCGATCAAAAGGGCACGGTTTACGACTATGACCTTGAAGCGATGATTTATTTCAACCAAATCAAAGATAAAGACGAGCGCTACCAATTACAGTTCGTCAATGCATCTTCTAACTCTCAATCTATCGCGAGCGCGACTGTGGGGATTGCCTTGAATGGTGAGCTTAAGCAAGAAGCGGCAACCGGCAACGGTCCTGTAGAAGCGGCATTTCTAGCTATCGAGCGTATCACTGGCATGGCGGTGGAAGTGGTGGAATATAACCTTGATGCGACGGGTAAAGGGGCAAGTTCACTGGGCCAAGTCGATATTATTGCCAAGTTTGATGGTAAGCAATATCACGGTATGGGACTTGCAGCCGACATTGTCGAAGCGTCAGTGAGAGCCATGATCCGAGTATATAACCTAATTGATAGAGCACAAAAAGTGTCTAGCCTAAAACAACAAAGGAAAGCAGGATGAGTCAAACAAACTACAAAATCGCAGTACTAGCTGGAGATGGAATTGGTCCAGAAGTGATGCAAGCCGCTGAGCTGGTATTAGATAAAGTGGCGACTAAGTTCAACTTTGCTTTAGAAAAATCACCACAAGCGATTGGTGGTGCGGCCATAGACCAATTTGGCGAAGCCTTACCCGCAGCGACATTAGCCGCGTGTGAAGCCGCTGATGCGATTCTGTTTGGCTCTGTGGGTGGGCCTAAGTGGGAGCACTTACCACCAAATGAGCAACCAGAGCGGGCATCCTTATTACCGCTTAGAAAGCACTTTCAGCTATTTTGTAATCTGCGTCCTGCGCAGCTATTACCCGCATTGAGTGCAGCCTCTCCACTACGCAGTGACATTAGCCAGCAAGGTTTTGATATTTTATGCGTTCGTGAGCTTACTGGCGGGATTTATTTTGGCGAAAAAGGTCGCCAAGGTGAGGGCGAAAGCGAGTCGGCGTTTGATACGCAAACCTATTCGCGCAAAGAAATCGAACGCATCGCCCGTTTTGCTTTTGATGCAGCGAGACTTAGAAGCAATCATGTGACGTCTGTAGACAAAGCCAACGTGTTGGCAACCAGTGTACTGTGGCGTGAAGTAGTCAATGAAGTCGCGAAAGAATACCCAGATGTGACGCTTGATCACATCTATATCGACAACGCTGCGATGCAGTTGGTAAAGCAACCAAGCCAGTTTGATGTGCTACTGTGCGACAACCTGTTCGGTGACATCCTTTCTGATGAATGTGCAATGATCACGGGTTCCATGGGGTTATTACCATCGGCAAGTCTAAACCAATCGGGCTTTGGCTTATATGAGCCAGCGGGCGGCTCAGCACCAGATATCGCCGGTAAAGGGGTGGCAAACCCAATCGCACAAATCTTAAGTGCCGCGCTGATGCTACGTTATTCATTGGGGCAGGATGAAGCGGCACGCGCAATTGAAAAGGCAGTAGCAGAGGCGGTGAAAGATGGTGTAGGTACACCGGATATCTATCCTCAAGCAGGATTTACTACTATGGATGTCGCGCAAGCGATCGTCGACAGGGTTTAATAAAGGTAAGAGCAAGTGGCAAAAACATTATACGATAAAATTTGGCAATCCCATGTGGTTGCTAAATTAAACGAGCAAACCGATCTCTTGTACATTGACCGTCATCTAGTACACGAAGTCACTTCACCGCAGGCATTTGCGGGCTTAAGAGAGCAGAATCGTCCGGTAAGATGTCCAGAAAAAACCTTTGCGACAATGGATCATAATGTCTCGACCAAGAGCCGTTCGATTGATGCTGCCAGTGAGGTGAGCAAAAACCAGCTACAAGCGTTGGCACAAAACTGTGAAGAGTTCGGCATTGTACTTTACGATTTGAATTCGATTAACCAAGGTATAGTGCACGTAATGGGACCTGAGCAAGGGATCACTTTGCCAGGTACAACGATTGTATGTGGCGATAGCCATACCTCAACGCATGGTGCATTTGGTGCGCTGGCTCACGGTATTGGTACATCAGAGGTTGAACATGTGCTGGCCACGCAAACATTGCAGCAGAAAAAAGCCAAATCGTTAAAAATTCAGGTGAATGGCATCTTGCGTCCGACCGTGACTGCAAAAGACTTGATCCTCGCTGTGATTGGGCAATTAGGCACAGCTGGTGGCACTGGCTATGTGGCTGAGTTTTGTGGGACGGGGATCGAAGCGCTGTCGATGGAAGCGCGGATGACGCTCTGTAATATGAGTATTGAAATGGGGGCGAAAGCTGGCTTGATCGCACCTGACGAGAAAACCTTTGCGTATTTACGTGGTCGCCCATTTGCACCTCAAGGCGAAGACTTTGATGCTGCGGTGCGCTATTGGCAAACCTTGCATAGCGACCCGGATGCTGAATTTGATCGTGTCGTGGAGCTGGATGCTGATAGTGTGCAACCTCAAGTAACCTGGGGGACAAGTCCAGAGCAAGTCATTGGTATTAATGACTTAGTACCTAACCCTGACGATGAACCTAATTTAGTCAAAGCAGATGCGATGCGCAGCGCGCTGAAATATATGGGCCTCACAGCAGGACAAAGGCTAAGCGATGCCAAAGTCGACACCGTATTTATTGGCTCTTGCACCAATAGCCGTATTGAAGATTTGCGTGCCGCGGCACAAGTGGTGGTGGGCAAGCACGTAGCTGCAGGCGTTGAAGCGCTAATCGTCCCGGGATCTGGATTAGTAAAACAGCAAGCCGAACAAGAAGGCTTAGCCGATATTTTCAAAGCTGCCGGGTTTGAGTGGCGTGAACCGGGCTGCTCTATGTGCTTGGCGATGAACGATGATCGTCTTGGTGCAGAAAAACGCTGTGCATCGACCTCAAACCGGAACTTTGAAGGGCGCCAAGGGCGAGGTGGTCGTACGCATTTGGTGAGTCCAGCAATGGCGGCTGCGGCAGCAATTGCTGGTCACTTTACTGATATTCGAGGAGAGGCGTCATGAGCGTGTTTCATCAGGGCCTAGTTGCGCCATTAGACAAAAACAATGTTGATACAGACCAAATTATTCCCAAGCAGTTTTTAACTTCAACCAGCCGCGATGGGTTTGATAAAGCGCTGTTTTATGATTGGCGCTATCTTGAAGATGGCCAGCCAGATCCGAATTTTGTACTTAACTATCAACAATATCAGGGCGCGTCAATCTTGTTAACCCGTGACAACTTTGGTTGTGGTTCGTCTCGTGAGCATGCTCCTTGGGCACTAAAACAATATGGTTTTACCGTGATCTTAGCCGAGAGCTTTGCCGATATCTTTTTTAACAATTGTGGTAATAACCAAATGCTTTGCATTGCGTTACCAGCCAACACGTTAGATACGCTCTTCGATGCATGTGAGCAACAACCACAAGTGCATTTGAGTATTGACCTAGAAGCGCAGCAGATAAGCGGAGCGGGTATTGCACCAATTGACTTTGAGGTGCGAGAAGACATCAAAGCACGCCTCTTGAGTGGCCTTGACTTTATCGGTGAGACCGAATTATTAAATGCCCAAATTGATGCCTTTGAGCAGCAGCTTGCTACGATAAGACCTTGGCAATAATAGCTGTCTACTCAATTTGGTCGAATAATTTTGCCACAAAGCCAGAAGCTGATTAAGCTCTGGCTTTATTTTTTTTAGGTGTCTCCAATGAAAAAATTAACTTTAGCGCTACTCGCAACCTTGAGCTGCGCAGCCTTCGCGCGTCCTGCCCCGCTGGTTTCCATCCCAAGCCATGATGCATTTTTTGACGCTATTAAAGCGCACTGTGGCAAAGCCTACGAAGGTAAAGTAACGGTGGATAATCAAGGTCCAAGCAGTTTTAGCGATGCGCGTCTTGTGATGCACGTTCGTAAATGTGGTGACGCTGAGCTTCAAGTCCCATTTCATGTAGGAAAAGATGCTTCAAGAACTTGGATCATCACCAAAACAGGGAGTGGTTTGAGCTTAAAGCATGATCACCGTCATGAAGATGGCAGCGACGATGTTTCTACTATGTATGGTGGTCATACCCTAGATGCGGGATTTAATACCGTGCAGTCGTTCCCGGCTGATGAATACTCAAAACAGTTATTTGTCCAGCAAGGGATCCCACAGTCAGTCGGAAATACATGGCAGATGTATATCTATCCAGAGCAGTTTACCTATCGTTTAGTGCGTGAAGGGCGAGAGTTCCGAGTGGACTTTGATTTAACAAAACCGGTAACCGCACCAGCAGCACCTTGGGGATACGAAAACTAAACCCAGAGCGGGTTACTGAAAAAGATTTATAGCGCTAATAAAAATGTGTGGCTATTTGGCCACACATTTTACGTCTACTGTTAAGTCATTTTGGTAAGGTCTTGGCTCTAATGGCATCTTATCAAAGCCTTGAACGCCACCAAGTAATGTCAATTGTGGGTTACTGCCTTGGCATAAGCGTTTGGCATGGCGCAGCAAAAATACGCTTTGTTGCCTAAAATGCGCATAACTATCTGGCTTAATTGCCAGTCGAAAGTGGTCATCGTTATACGTGGTTTGCTCATAATGTACTTTGTGGTCAAAGTCATAGAGCTTTTCAGGTTCGCCTCGTGGAACCGGTGTATATTGGCATGCCGAGAGCAGTGTTGCACCTACGACTAGGGAACTTAGCTTTAATGAATTTAGTCTCAATGATAACTTACGCATAACTGTCCTTTTAGTCTGCTACATTTACAGTATATCACATGGGAGATTAGCCACTTGCTTAACCAACTTAAAAAACTATTTCAAAGCTTGCAGGAGTCGTCACCGAAACAAGAAATCGACTTTAATACCGCGCTTGCTGCATTACTGGTTGAAGTGATGCGAGCGGACGGCAAACTACAACAGTCGGAGTTCGATAAAATTGCGGAGCTACTCAAAACACGTTGTGAATTGCCTGAACCACAAGTCAGTGCACTGATAACGCAAGCACAGCAATTGGTGGAACAGGCGGTAGATATGTATTCTTTTGCCAAACAAGTGAATAATCACACTAGCGACATTGAGCGCATCGAGGTCATTGAGCTATTGTGGCACGTTGCTTATGCCGATGGTGAACTCGACAGCCATGAAGACCATATCATTCGGAAAATAGCCGGGCTGTTTTATGTTGCCCATGCCGACTTTATCGCAGCAAAGCTTCGCGCACAGCCAGAGTGATCGGTGCGCTGTTTTATACTAATCAATCGCTAATGGCTAACTAACTCCGTTTGGCAGCTACTGATAGCTTCTTTGATCATAAAGTTGACTAAGGTAGGAGAGATTTTATAAAGGTTGGCTATTTCTTTCTGTTTAAGTCTCCCATGACGATAAAAAGAAAGAATGTTTTGATGGCGGCGAGATAGCTTTCCAATTGTATCGTTGATCTTTCCACTCAGCTGCTCACTCTCATATTTAGATTCAACATCTATTTGGTGGTCAGTCAGTTGTTCAAAATGACTGGCCTCAATATCAACTAAATTTTCACGATTGAACTTTCTCAACATATCGATAGCGATATTTCGTGCAACTTGATAGCAAAAACTAGTTGCATTTTTGACGGCTTCATTCTGGCTTGTGGACATGCCAGCTAACCGAATATAGGTATCTTGCAAGGCATCTTCAGCTAAATACGGACAGCGTAAAATACTGGATAGGTATACAAGTAATTTTGACTCGTTTTCAGAAATAACACGCGACCACTTAACCGCAAATTGAGACACAGCTACTTACTCCTTAAGCATTTCAAAAATAACAACAACGCAAATGATAATAATTATCAGTTATTCTATTTTTTATAAAGGAGGGCTGTCAAGTGCAAAGTTTACTTTTTGTGTTTTATTTTTTTCTTATGATTAACAAAAGTATTGGTTTTGGGGATTTAACCATCAACGAAACTGCAATGCTGAGCGTCTGGATTTAATTTTGAGTGAAATAAAACTAAATAATTTTGCAGTTGAGGCGTCATTGCTAGCAACTTCGTTTATTTACAGTCTGGGTAAAAGTTATGAGCTTTGATAATGAAAATAGCACATTTAAAGTATTGATTAATCATGAAGAACAATACTCTCTTTGGCCAAGTTATAAATCAATTCCTGGGGGATGGCGTGAAGTAGGCTGTGAAGGAGACAAGCAGACTTGTCTTGATTATATCAATCAACATTGGACTGATATGAGACCACTGAGCTTACGTCAAGCTTTAACAAGCTGATTGCCCTAATTACCTGTTATCTATTTAGTATCGATGATTTTGTAATTTTTATGTTGCAATAGATCGGCCTATTTATCCGATTTTTTTCGTTAGCAGGCGTTAGAACGTGGCTGGATACCATTCAAACGTCGGTGATTTACGGAGTAAACTATGTCCGCCATTACAATAACTGACCATCTTATACATCATGCTGAAACCCAGCCGAATCAACTTGCGCTGGTCTGTGTTGAACGCAAATTGACTACGCAGTGGACTTATCAAACGCTACTTGAAAAAGTGATGCTTGTTGCCAGTCATTTTCAACAGTATGCAAAACCAGGGGATAGAGCCCTGATTTTGATGGAAACTGGTATTGAGTACGTTGCCAGCTTTTTAGCCTGTCAGTATTGTGGGATCACTGCTATTCCTAGCTTTCCTCCTGAATCGACGAAGCCACAACATCTCGCGAGAACAATAGGGATCGCCAAAGACGCCAGTGCGACTTTAATTCTTACCACTGCCCGTTTCAGTGAGACGGTGCAAGCTCTGACCGAACAAACTTCTGGTGCGTCGATGTTAAGTGTTGATGAGTTGCAGGAGATAAATATACCAGCTCAACGTGCCAATACAGCGCCAAATGACATTGCATTTTTGCAGTACACATCAGGTTCAACAGCAACACCTAAAGGGGTGATGGTTAGTCATGAGAACCTAATTGCGAATGAGCGAGCGATTAGCGAGCGGATGGAGACGACGAGCAGCGATGTTATGGTTAGCTGGTTGCCGCTATTTCATGATATGGGGTTAATTGGAGGCTTACTACAACCTTTATTTATGGGGTTTCCTCTGGTATTGACTTCTCCTCGTTACTTTATGGAAAGGCCTGTAAGGTGGTTGCAACTACTAAGTCAGTACAAGGGGACTATCTCTGGAGGCCCTGACTTTTCATTTCGATTGTGTTTGGAGAGAGTAAAGGAAAAAGTGCTAGAAGAGCTCGATCTGAGTCATTGGCGAGTTGCATACTCTGGGGCTGAACCCATCAGACACGATACACTCATTGACTTTGCTGAGCGCTTCTCCGCTTGTGGTTTAAACAAGCAGGCTATTTACCCATGCTACGGCCTCGCTGAAGGAACATTGATGGTGACTGGCAGTCACGCCAATCAAGGCGCGTATGTGACGGCATTTGATAGCGCTAAATTAGCCGAAGGTATTGCAAAGTCGGTTCCAAGTCAGGACTGGAGAAATACAGAACATTACCGCCATCAGGTCGGCTGCGGTATCGTCGCCAGTGAGCATTTCTTACGTATTAGCGATCCACAAACTCATCAGCAACTTGCAGATGGTTTGATTGGAGAAATATGGACTGCAGGTCCCAGTATCGCAGTAGGGTATTGGCAAAACGAAGAAGCGACACGAGCCACCTTTATCGAGCGAGATGGCAAGCGTTGGTTAAGAACAGGTGATGTAGGCTACATCTTTGATGGTCAACTCTTTATCTCAGGAAGAGAAAAAGATTTGATCATCATGAATGGCCACAATGTTTATCCCCAAGACATCGAAAGAGTGATTGAAGCGGAATTGAGCTTTGTGCGTAAAGGTCGAGTGTCAGCATTTCCAGTTCCAAGCGCGGAAACTGGAGAAGGGATTGGTCTTGCTATCGAGACCACGAACAGCTATCGAAACACTGTTGCGGCGGAGCTCACTGCTGAAGTAGTAAGAAATTTTATCAGCACGCAATTCGGCCACAGTCCCGAACTCGTACTACTGCTTGATCAGGGCATCTTGCCGAAAACATCTAGCGGAAAATTGCAGCGTAGTGCCTGTCTTAAACTATATCAAAGAGCACAGTTGGTGCCATACGGTGCTTTTGATAGCGAAGCGTTGCGCAATCTTGGGCAAGTAGAATGTACGGTAGAGGCATGGTCTGATTTTGAACAAGCGATCGCTAAGTCGTGGCAGCAGGTACTCAACTATCCAGTGACAAATAACCGAGCTAACTTTTTTTCTTTAGGCGGGAATTCACTCAAAGCGGTACGTTTAATTGCGTTGGTTCAAACACAGTTTGATTGTCAGCTGGAGACGACTTGTTTATTTAATGCCCCTGAATTTGGTGATTTTTGCGAGCTTATTAAACACAGTAAGGCGCAAAATACGAACAGGCTTCAGTTACTCCCAACGCATCAAATAGATCATCCTTTGAGCGCCCAACAGCAAAGGCAACTGTTTTTATGGCAACTGCAGCCTGAAAGCAACGCCTATCATATTGGGGCAAAAACCACTTTATTAGGCTCAGTGTCAATTGAGCATGTAGAGCAGGCTTGCCGTGTGGTGTTTGCCCGCCACCCAATCTTGAGACAGCAATTTATGAAAAGTGGAAGTGGGCAATGGCGACAGACTGCGTCATCTCGTCCATTAAACTGGTGTGTTGAAGATATGTCACATTTATCTCAGGAGCACCAATCCAGTTGGATTGCTAAATGGTATCAAACTCCCTTTGCCCTTATGGAGGGAGACTGTTTCAGGGTTGCACTGGTGGAGGTTGCGCCGCGACAGTTTACTTTATTGGTAGCGATGCATCACATTGTGGGGGATGCATGGTCCTTCGAGCTGTTGATAAAGCAAATAGCTGATATATATCATGCGCTTGAAAAAGGTACTGAAGTAAATATTGAGCAGAGTTTACTGCAGTACGGTGACTTTGCTCAATGGCAGCAAGATTGGCTCGAGAGTGCGGATGCAAAGCAGCAACAGACTTACTGGCTAGCACAGCTATCAGGTGATGGGGATGAGGAACTTATCACTACGCAGCGTGAAAATACGCAGCAAGGGTTACAGTCTAGATTGTTATGTGAGCAATTAGATTATCGCCAAGTTCAGCAACTCCAAGCCTTTTCACATCAGCAAAGTGCAAGTTTGTACATGTTGTTGTTAGCATCTTTGCAGGTCACGTTTTATCGTTTATATGGTAAGTCAAAGCCACGAGTTGGCGTTCCGGTTGCAAATAGACGCAGTGCCTCGACTCAAGAAATGTTAGGCTTTTTTGTTAATACGCAAGTGCTTACTGCAGATATTAACCCTGCCATGACGTTCGGGGACGTGATAGCTCAGGTAAAACAGCGCGCGCTAGAGGCGCAACAGTATCAAGATTACCCTTTCGAAAAACTAGTCGAGCTGTTAAACCCAGATCGCAACCTTGGGCACAATCCGTTATTCCAATTCATGTTTAACCATGTTGAGTACCAAGCAAGCCCTTGGCGTGAAAGTGCATCTGTGCAAGCAAGTACTGTGGAAGCGCTCAATCAAGAAGTACAGTTTGACTTTAGCTTAGATTCTAGATTGTTTAATGAAGGCCATCTTGATTTAGAACTTCAGTATAACGGTACTCTGTTCTCAAAAGCGCAGATGCAAAACTTTATGCAAAGCTGGCTCACCCTGCTACAACAGGCCGTTCGACACCCTAATAAAGCGATTGCGGAGTTAGTGATGGTGGCACAAGAGGGCGCATTATTAGCGCTTGGGAAGGGCAAAGCGAGCGCTGAAGAAAAAATCGACTGGCTTTCGCAAATCGCGCAGCATGCGAATGTAAGCGCTGAAGCAACTGCCATAATTTATCGCAATGAAGATTATAGTTATAGCTGGCTGTGGCAACGCGCATCTCGTGTTGCACAGAAACTTTCCGCTGCGGGCGTTGGAGCGGAAAGCGTGGTGGGGATCTTGTTACCTCGAACGCCAGAGATGCTGGCCTGTACCCTAGGATGCCTACTTGCTGGTGCGGGTTATTTACCATTGGATGCCAATTTCCCTGAAGCCAAATTAGCATTCATGCTAGAAGATGCCAACTGTTGCAAACTTATTAGTGAAGGTGTCTCAACTAACTCGGTATGGCAGGGCGATGTTTTTACACCTGCGGAGTTATTCGACACCTCAGGACTGGCGGATAAAATAAAGGATATTGGTGATATTAATCATCTTGCTGTGGCGTATCTAAACTATACCTCTGGCTCGACTGGAACACCTAAAGGAATAGCGATAGAGCATGGGGCGTTGGCAAAATACATTACGTCAGCTATCGACTTTATGGCGCTAACTGCAAAGGATGTGGTGTTGCAATTTGCGACTGCAAACTTTGATGCTTTCGTGGAGCAAGTGTTCCCAACTTGGACTGTGGGTGCGACCTTAGTACTTCGAGAAGATGCATTATGGGATGCGCAAACGCTTTATGCTCAGGCGCAACGACATCGAATTACCATCATGGATTTAAGTGCGGCTTACTGGCGTACGATCGCCGCTTCGTGGGCGCAACACGCTAAACATCATGGTGCGCTGGCGCTTCCTTATCTTCGTCAGGTGCATTCAGGTGGTGAAGCGATGTCGACAACTGGCGTCGCGGATTGGCGAGCTGCAGGGTTAGGTCATGTCAAATTGCTGAATACCTATGGGCCTACAGAGATTGTTGTAGAAGCAAGTGTATTTGATTGCACCGTACTTGAACCATTTGCCAATGTACCGATTGGTAATGCTATCCAAGGGCGACAGCTTTATGTGTTAGATAGTGCATTGCAGTTAGTGCCACAAGGTGAAGTAGGTGAGTTGTACGTTGGTGGTGATATTTTAGCGAGAGGTTATTGGCAGCAACGAGGATTGACAGCGTGTAAGTTTATCGCTGATCCATTTAGCCAAGATGGCGCTCGTATGTACGCTACTGGCGACTTGGTGCGTTGGCAGGGAGAGCAGCTGGAATACATAGGTCGTCAAGACCACCAGGTGAAAATAAGAGGATTTAGAGTTGAATTATCAGAAGTTGAAGCACAACTTTGCAACCTACCTACAGTTAAACATGCGGTGGTACAGCTGAGGGATACGCAAAACTCAGTAAGTTTAGTCGCTTATGTTGAGGCTGATGGTGTAACCGAAGTTGAATTGAAACAGGCGTTACAGCTGCAATTACCTCATTATATGATCCCTGATGCGATTTTGGTGTTAGATAAACTGCCTCTTTCTGAAAGTGGCAAATTAGAGCGTCATAAACTGCCGGATATCAAAGTGATGCAGAGCAGTGAAACGCCGAAAGCAAACGCAAGTGAGTTAGAACAGCAGTTAATCAAAGTATTTTCTCGCCACCTACAACGAGACTCCATTGCTATAGAACAAAACTTTTTCGACTTAGGTGGTCACTCCCTGTTACTGATGGCGATATACGATGAGCTCAAGCCTGATCATCCATCATTATCATTAACGGATCTATTCCAGTACCCAAGTATTGCCAGCTTAGCGAGTTATTTGACGACAACTGTCAGTGCGCAAAGCACATCACTGCCAACGTCAAATAATAAAAAACAAAAGCAAGCTATGAGTGCCTTTGCTGCCAAGAAGCGTAAATCAAGAGAAGTGTAACTAATGACAGAGCAAACATTTAATCCTTTAGATATTGCAGTGGTGGGAATGGCTGGGCGCTTTCCTGACGCCGATAACGTTGAAGCATTGTGGCAAAACGTTCGCAATGGTCATTGCGCTATTGAGACTTTGACAGAAGAACAGCTAACGGCTGCGGGGGTCAGTGAAGCACAGCGCAGCCACCCTGATTATGTCAATGCGTCCATCCCATTTGCAAACAAAGCTCAGTTCGATGCGGAGTTTTTTGGCTATACGCCAAAAGAAGCTACACAATTAGATCCTCAACAGCGCCTATTTCTGCAAACGTGTTGGCACGCTTTGGAGCATGCAGGCTTACCAGCGAGTGGCCAGTTCACAGGCGTATTTGCCGGTTGTGGTGTGCCAGCATACTTACTTAAACATTTATTGCCGCAGCAGCAAGACAATGACATCACCAGCCTCTTAGCGCTCACCAATGGCAATGAGAAAGACGCGCTGGCTACTCGCATTAGTTACGAACTTGATTTAACTGGGCCCGCGGTAACGGTGCAAACGGCTTGCTCAACCTCTTTAGTCGCCGTACACATGGCCTGTCGAGCATTGCAAAACTATGAGTGTGATGCAGCCCTTGCAGGTGGTGTGTGGCTCAATTTACTCGACGAACAAGGATATCTTGCCCCCGCTGGTGGTAGCTTATCAACCAGTGGTAAGTTGAGTGCATTTAGCGAACACGCCGATGGCATCTTAATTGGCAGTGGCACTGCTGCTGTGGTATTAAAGCGTGTGGAAGAAGCGATAGAAGATGGCGATCACATCTTAGCGGTGATTAAGGGATCTGCGATTAATAATGATGGCAGAGACAAGGTTGGCTATACCGCTCCGAGCGTCACTGGACAGGCTAATGCGATACGTGCCGCTTTGGAGTTTGCAGATGTCGAGCCGCGCTCCATTGGCTACATTGAAAGCCATGGTACCGGCACAAAACTTGGCGACCCAATTGAAGTCGCAGCACTATCACAAGTTTATCAGCACACTGAAAAACAATATTGTGCCCTTGGCTCAATTAAAGCAAATATTGGTCATTTAGACTCCGCGGCTGGTGTGACTGGTTTAATTAAAGCTATTCAAGCTTTGCGCCACAAAGAGATCCCGCCGAGCATTCATAGCTCGCCTCAAAATAGTAAAATTGATTTCGAAAACAGTCCGTTTTATTTACCGAAGCACGCGCAAACATGGGGTTGTGATGGTCCTCGCCGTGCTGCGGTCAGCTCGCTGGGAATGGGGGGGACCAATGCACACGTTATTTTGGAGGAGTACTTACCTGTACCTGAAAAGATTGAAAGCGCCCCCACGGCATGGCACATTTTACCGATTTCAGCGGCTAATACAGCCAGTTTAGCTAAGCAGCGTCAACAACTTGCAAAAGCCATAACGCAGAACCCACAGCAATTGACACTTATAGCTGCACAGCTGCAGCATAAAAAGCGTAGGCTGCCTGCAAATCAGGCCATTGTCGCAAAAGATGAAGCGCAGGCAATCGAGTTGTTAAATCGTGAATATGCCGATGAGATAGTGATAAAAGCAGAGCAGGTAGGCTTGCTATTTTCAGGGCAGGGCTCACAGTATGTGACGATGGCACAGCCTTTATATCGTCATGTTACAGAATTTAAGACTCACTTCGATGACGTACTAGCACGCTTCCCAAGCAAATTACGTGCAGAACTAGAAGCGGTATTTTTCCCCTCCGATGAGCAAATATTGGCGGCCAATCAACTCTTAAATCAAACTAGGGTAACGCAACCTGCATTGTTTGTTGTGGCTTATGCTATGGCTAAATGCTATCAAGCGCATGGAGTACAAGTCCATGCGATGTTAGGTCACAGTATCGGTGAATATGTTGCGGCTTGTTTAGCGGAGGTAATGTCTGTAGATGATGCCATTCATCTCGTTGTTGCAAGAGGGGAAGCGTTACAGCAAATGGCAGAAGGCGCGATGCTTTCTGTTATGGCAGACGCCAATACTATTGCACCTTTCCTCAATGCTGAACTGGATATTGCAGCCTATAATAGCCCGCAAAATACGGTGGTGGCAGGAACCAAAGCGGCGATTAAAATGCTGCAAGGTGAATTAAAAGAGAGGCAAGTCAGTTGTACCCGTTTACACGTCTCACACGCATTCCATAGTCATCTAACTGAACCTGTATTAGCAGTTTTTGCACAGGCGTTTGCAAAGATTGAGCTAAAAGCGCCGAAAATTCCTTTTGTTTCTAATATCACCGGGGAATGGATCACAGATAGCCAAGCGACCTCAGTACAATATTGGCTTGATCATATCCGTCAGCCAGTTGATTTTGCTAAAGGAATTCAAACACTGGCGCAAACATGTCAAGTATTAATCGAAGCAGGCCCCGGTGATACTTTGCAAAAACTGAGTAGTCAAAACCTCGGTGAGAAAGCATTAGTCCTACACTCAATTGCCCATGTAAGAGACCTAAAGTCCAGCGTGCCCCCGTTTGCGAAAACCCTTGCTACATTGTGGCAGTGCGGTCAGCGTGTTGATTGGCACAAAGTTACGAAATATCCCTATGGTCAAAAGATGCTTGCACCAGAGTATGCATTTGCAAACACAAGTTTCTGGCAAGCGGCACAAGGTAATCATGATGCTGTGACTGACGCGCAGGTCTCTGAGCCTGAACTATTAGCTCCGGTGTGGCAACAGGCGATGCAAAACCTTGCACCAAGCGCACCTTTGAGTGGTCAGCGCTGGCTAGTCGTCTGTGATGATAGCCCATTATGTGAAGCCTTAATGGAGGCGTTGAATGTAGAACAAGTTTCCGTACTACAGCTTTGGCATGGGAATGATTTTGTTCAGCAACAAGAGCAGGTTTATCGCGGTAATACTCAACAAATAGAAACGTTTGAGACCATTATGTCGCAAACTGGTGATATCGTTCGAGTCGTTGATTTAAGATTACTTGGGGCTGATAACCTGGCGTTTACTAGCCACTTGGCGCTATTGCAATGGGCTTCTGAACATAAAATAGGGGTAAGTTTAGTTGCTACTGGACTTTTCTCTGTGTTGGGCAATGAAGCGGTATCACCATCAAAAGCGACGATTTTAGGTGCAACTCGAGCCTTGTGTCATGAAGTCCCTGAGTTGTTGGTACAGGTGGTTGAAGTCGCAGAGGTAGAGTCATCAACAAACAGTAAAACCTTGGTTTCAACAATACTGAAAAACTTAGCACAGAAAAGCAGCTTAGAGATTGCTGTGCGTGGTAGAAGTGCTTTTAGCTTGTCACAGCAAACAGCACCTGAGGTGGTGACAACAGCATCGGGAGCGGATAATCCAGTTACCTTTATTACGGGGGGATTAGGAGGTGTAGCGCTTATTCTTGCGAATAAACTGGCGCAGCAAGGACATAAAATCGCGCTGTTGAGCCGCCGAGCCATACCCACTGCGCAGCAATGGCCTGAACTCGCTATTAATAACGAAAACTCAAAAGAGCAGGCATTATTTACTCAGTTGAATGAGTTAAAAGCACTCGCCCCAGATCTGATGGTGTTGCAAGGGGACGTAACAGACTTGGCAGCATTAACTTGTGCCATAGCCCAAGCCGAAGCGCAGCTCGGTCATATCAGTCACGTTGTTCATGCAGCCGGCGTAGCCGGAGGTGGTGTGTTATCTCAGTTAAGCCCGCAGCAAGTATCTGAAACCTTAGCTGCAAAAGTATCTGGTGCCAATAACCTATTACAGGCATTCGCACATCATCAACTAGCGAAGATGATATTTTGCTCGTCGCTCGCCTCTGTGCTTGGCGCCTTTGGGCAAGGTGACTATTGTGCTGCAAATGCGTATCTAGATGCGCTGCCTTATCAAGCTTTACCATTCCCTGTATGCACAATCAACTGGGATGGATGGGATAACATAGGTATGGCTGCTGGGCAACAAGTGGCGAGTGGCTTAGGGCTCAATCGTGAACAAGGTGCAGCACTGTTTATGCAAGCCATCTCTGCCGACTTGCCACATCTCTACGCAGCAGCCATGAACTGGGCACAACGAGAAGCTAAGTTGCAAGAGTTACTCACTACAGCAGTGATTGCCAATCCTAGCACTAACAGCGTGCAACAGGGAAAATCTCGTCCTGTTATGGATGTCGAATTTGAAGCGCCAGAAAGTGAGCTCGAACAACGTCTTGCAACACTATGGAGTGAGTCACTTGGCTATAGTGAAGTGGGTATTTTTGACAGCTTCTTTACACTAGGTGGTGATTCGCTTATTGCAATACAAATGATAGCGAAGGCTAAACAGGCTTTCGCTGTTGAGATAGCTCCAGCTGCATTTTTTGAAGACCCAACTATCGATAACCTAGCGTTTCTTATTGAAGAAGCGCTGCTCGCAGAGATAGAAAATCAATAACTAAAACGGGTGGCTATCACCCGTTTTTTGTATTTGCTTCACCTCTTACTTAAGTCCGCCTTACTTACCCTATTCGTCAATGAATGATTTGATTTTTAAACAGCACTTATTAAAAAGGACAATTATGAATTCCAATATACTGCTCATCCCTTTGCTATTACTTGGCCCATTGGCCTGTCAGGCTGATCATTCGGCAGCGCAAAGTAATATAAAACACGCTTCGAAACTAAAAGCCAAAATCACCCGAACCGAATTTGGTATTGCCCATGTTAAAGCTAGCAACTTACGTTCATTAGCTTTTGGTTCTGGGTATGCTCAAGCGCAAGATCATGGCTGTGTGCTTGCCGATAGCTATCTAAGGGTTCGAGGAGAGCGTGCTAAGTATTTTGGAGCTGATCACTATCAAGCTGGTGATAACCGCCATGTAATGTCTGATTACCTATATAAAATTGCTGATATTTATGGGCAGGCTAAGCTCGCTTTTCCGACGTTATCCAAAGATACTCAAGCTGCTGCAGAAGGGTTTGCTGCTGGTTTTAATTTGTATCTCACCGAGGTGCAACAAGGTAAGGCAAGGTTAGAACCAACTTGCCAAGGTGAAAGCTGGGTACAGCCCATAACGGCCGTTGATGTACTTGCTAACATTGCCGCTGCGGGAAGCGGCGCGAGCCTTGGTCAGTTTGCTACCGCAATTTTACAAGCACACCCAGAGCAAGGTAATGCTTGGCTGCCCAGTGCATCAGAACCTATGAAGCTAACCTCGCCGTTAGCTGCAGTCCCTGACGGCGACAAGCTTATGACACAAGGCTCAAATGCCTGGGCTATCGGTGCCGATTTTAGTGATGATGGTAAAGGGATATTAATGGCAAATCCGCATTTTCCCATGACAGGGCAGATGCGTTTTTGGGCCTATCACGCCAATATCCCTGGCGAACTAGATGTGATGGGAGCATCATTGCTGGGCTTTCCGGCGGTAGTGAATATTGGCTTCAATCATAATGTTGCATGGAGCCATACTTACTCAGCATCGACACAAAGTGTGATTTACCGTTTAACATTGGATAGCGCAACCCCACTTGGCTATGTGCTAGATGGTGAATCTAAACGGATTGTGGAAAAGGACATCGTTGTTGAGGTATTGAGTGCATCGGGTGAGATGCAATCTTTACATAAGCCCGTATATAAGGCTGAGGGCGGGATGCTGATTGAAATCCCAGGTGTATTAGATTGGACAGAACAGCACGCGTATATTTTAAAAAATACGAATTTAGATAATTTTGCTGCAATCGATCATTGGCTTGCGATAAATAAAGCGCAAACTTTGCAGGAATTTCAACAAAGTTTTAAAGATCATAATGGTTTAATGTTCAATAACGCGATTTATACAGATAAAGATGGTCACGCATTTTATATTGATGCTGCCAATGTACCGCATTTATCATCAACAGCGCTTCGTTATTTAAATGAGGATGCGTTGGCAAAACAGTATTTTGAAAAGTTTAGAGTACCAGTGCTTCCCGGTGATGATTCCGCTTATTATTATCAGCAAAGTGTACCATACGCAGAAAAGCCTAAGCTTGAACGTAAGGACTATGTGCAAAATGCCAATGATTCATATTGGCTTGCAAATGCTAGTGCCCCTATTGCTGAAGTTTCTCCTCTTTATGGTCAACACAGTGTTTTACAAAGTCGTAGAACGAGATATTCTTTGGCGCAAATAAGTCATCCAATTGGTGACGAGCAAAAATTTGATGCTGATGAAGTCACCGCAATTCTGTTAGCCAATACCGCACAAATCACCCCGATTATTGATACTGTCATCGCAGCGTGCGAGCAAAGCTGGCAAGCCAAAGAGGTTACAGTCAATGGTCAAATTTTTGCATTAGCCCCGACATGCCAAGCTCTTAAAAAGTGGGACGGGCGTTTTGAGCAGTCTTCATTGGCTGCACACTTGGTGAGAGAGTTTGTCGCAAGAGTCAATGACCGAGAAGATTTCGAGGTTAGCTTCAGCCCACAGGATCCAGTAAATACCCCACGAAATATCCGCATCAATGAAGCGCTTTTCAAAGAACTAGCCATTGCTGGAGAAATTGTTCGCCATGCAGGCTTTGCACTGGATGCGCCGCTTGGTGATATACAGTTTTTTGAACAGCACGGGAAGCGCTTTGCTTGGCAGGGAAATATGAATGTTGAAGGTGGACTTAACGTGTTTGCTACGCAAAATCGCCTCGATCAAACGACATTTGCTCCGATTGCAACGCCTTCAGTGATGACGCCGTACAACGATAGACCGCTGTGGAGTGGGTTATCGCAACGAGGCTATGAGTTGCACTTTGGTTCAAGTTGGATGATGGTTGTTGACTTTGATGAGTCAGGGGTGAAGGCGAAAGGCTTGTTAACTTACTCTCAATCACAGCATCCAAACTCGCTCAATGCGAATGATCAAACACAATACTATAGTGAGCAAAATAAACTGGTAGCCCTACCTTTTCGCAAAGCTGAAGTTGCGGCAAAACACGTTTCTACGCAAATCATAAAGCAGTGATAATACGCTGATCATAAAAAGGGGCTTTGCAGCCCCTTTTTATGTTTCAATATATAGCAGTTATATTAGAAGCGATACTTCATGCTTAAGTTATACGCACGAGGTTCACTATACTTTTTAGGAACGAATCCATACGTATCGTAAAACGTTTCATCCGTGAGGTTGCTGACACTCAATTTAAAGCTTAACTGTTTTGAATGATCGTACTTGATATGAGCATTTACTAGCGTTTGACTGTCTTGCTCTGCGCGTACTGCCCCGCGACGACCACCTGCTGGGAGGCCAAGATCAACACCTGGCACACTTAAAATATCTACTTTTCGGTCTGTATCCCATGTTGCATTTAAGCCGAAACTCCACGCTTCATAGGTATATTTAGTGCTAACATTAAGCGTTTGTCTTGGTGCGTATAAGTTGATGTCTTCACCATTTTCATCAACTACATCAAAGTCACTGTAGCCAACATTGACCTGCCAATCTTCTGTAATGTTGGCATCCAATTCGATTTCAAAGCCATCCGCTTCGGCACCATCTACCGGGCGGTATCTTGCAGGTCGCTGATCGGCATATTCTGGAATAACAACGCCAAAGTCTTCCTTCAAGCTGTCAAAGTAAGCCATGTTTAAGCGTAAGCGGTTATCAATTAAGTTGGCTTTAAACCCGACTTCGACATTGCGCGCAGTAATAGGAGTGAGTTGCTTTAAGTTGACGTCGACTTTGTCTAGCTGAGGCTCATACGCATCGGTATAGCTCACATACGTACTGACCTGCTCATTGATGTCATAGACGAGGCCTAGGTATAAGCTTTCCCCAGTTTCGTCACCCTTATCGCTAGAGAATCCACTCCAAGCGAAATCTCGCTCATTGGTGCGCTCGTAATCGAAAAACTTGATACCCGCAATGGCATGTAAATCATCGGTTAGCACGAGCTTACTACTAATCGCTAAGCTTTGCTCTTTAGTTGTCTTATCCCAATAACCAATAAACTGCTTGTCCGTAGCGGTTAAATGTGATGCTGGATGAAGGGTATTATTGATTGATTGCAGCGGATAGAAGATAGTTCTGGCATTTTCATCTAACTCTTCATAACGGTCATCAGTAGACTCAAAGTCAGCGTTTAGATAAGTTACATTCACTTGATGGGCACGGTCAAATAGCTCAAATCGGCCAACCAAGCCTAAAATAAAGTTGGTACCATCAACGGTTTCAATCCAGCGGCGATCACCACCTTGCAAACCAAGTCCGGTTTCTTTATCTGGGTTACCACTGAAATAGGTCATAGTAATGTCAGCTTCCGTTTTGCTGTACTGTGCACCAAAGTTCAGTTCCCAGTCTAAGTTGATTTGATGAGAAAGCTTGAAGTGATAACTTTGATGGGTATTACCATTGTAACTATCCGGAGAAGAGAGGTTGGTTTTTTTATCTACCTCAACAGAAGAACCATCAGAATAAAAAATTGGCAGTCCCCATGGTGATAGTTTTAGCTCATTATCTTGATAGTGCACGGTAAATGACGCTTCGGTATCTTCAGAAAAGTAATGGTGTAGCTGAGTGTAAGCAACGATTTTATTGCTGTTCTCTTTGTCTACGTAACTATCTTTGTCTTCATACGCGAGAATAATACGGCCTGCGAGCGCTTTATCATCGCTAAGAGCGCCTGTGGCGTCAACGTGTGTGCGAACTTTATTCCAAGAACCAAATTCCGCGCCGACTTCAACGAAGCCATCGCGATCGGGTTGTTTGGTAATAACATTCAATGTCGCTGAGGGTTGTCCTGCACCCGCCATTAAGCCAGCCGCACCTCTGAGCACTTCAACACGATCATAGACTATGGTATCTAGACGACTTTCCTGAGGGCCTGCGATAGAAGTCGGTAGGCCGTCTTTAACAAGTGCATTAATTAGATAACCGCGCGAAGTAAACTCGGTATTGTCACCGGCTCCAAACTTATAACGAGAGATACCCGTTGTTTGAACCAGCACATCTTCCAAATCGTCTAGTTCAAAGTCATCCATGTACTGGTGACTTAGCACAGTAACCGATTGAGGTGTTTCCTTGATACTAAGATCTAGGCCAGTAGGGCCTGAATTGCGTTTAATGGGCTGGCCCACAACATCGATCCGCTCAATGTTGTTACTATTTTTTTCAGTGTTGGCCTGAACGTTTGGAGAGAAGTATACCAGTGACAGCATGAGCGTTAATGCTGTTGATTGATGAGCTTTGCTTCGCATGGGTTTTTCCATTCCTGATTTTGTTATTTTGGCAATAATTGAGCGCACTGAGTGCGCTCCCCCAAGGACGAAAAGTCGAAACAAAAATTTAGTAAAAGGAATCATTTTTATTTGCGACTGTTTTTTTCATTTTTTCACTCGTCTACTTGCCAAGTAAAAGTGGCAGTTGCATTGTCCTAAATTGGAGACCGAAAGTGGAAGCACCAACGAGAAAACGCCAACGAAAATCTAGGCTACACTCGACATCAACCCAACAGCTAAATGACTTGATAAAACAAAGGGCAAATACAACTCAAATAAGTTTACCGAGCCGCTCTGAATTGCAGGCTAAAGCGCCGTTAACAGCCGCGCAGCAAAGGCTTTGGTATGCTTGGAAAATTGCACCGAATGATAAAGCTTATAATTTGGCGGGCTCTTTGTATTTCGATGGACAGTTAGATGCTGAGCTGGTGAAGCAAAGCTTTACGGTACTACAGGCTCGCCATGGTGCACTACAAATCCAATTTACTGAAACACTTGAAGGTGTTTTTCAGCAGCAAAATCCTCAGCTGACGTTTGAATTTGTTGCGCTGTCGCAAGCGCAATCTAACCAAGACTTGATCACTGAGGCGCATACGCAAGCAATGCGGCCATTCGACTTGTTGTCGGACCCGTTACTACGTGTGGTATTGAGCACACAAGATAGGCGTTGCGAACTGTTAATTGTAATGCACCATATCATTACCGACGGTACTTCAATGCAAATCTTGTTTGATGAGTTTATAGATGTGTATCAATTGATTGCCCTTAACAAGGAGCCGTCTACTGAGAAAAAAGTCGACTATATTGACTATGCTTTGTGGCAATCCAAGCAAGAAAATAGCGCGAAACTCGAGCAGCAAAAACATAACTGGGTAACACGGTTACCAAAGGGGATAGAAGCAATCACCTTACCGGCAACGGAGTCAGCAAGGCGGTTAGACACCTATACAATGGCGACGCATAGTAGCACTTTATCACAAAGCGTGGCTGAGACGGTTAGCACAGCAGCAGAGCGCTTTGGTACGACGCCTTATCTGGTGATGCTTACAGTCTTCCAAATGACATTACAACGTTATAGTGGTCAACAGGATGTGTTAGTCGGCGTACCCGTTGCAAACCGACATTTAGCCGAAACGTTGGGTGTAATCGGTTTTTTTGTCAATACTCAAGTCAGCGCGCTACGAATTCAAGATAGCGATAGCTTTGCGACACTGATAGCGCAAGCAAAAGATCATCATCACTTCGCGCAATCTAATCAAGATTTACCATTTGAACAGCTTATCGACGCGCTAGCTGTCGAGCGAGTCAATGGCACACATCCGCTCTTTCAGGTGATGTTTAATTATTTACGTCGTGATAAACAAAGTGCCAAAAAGCTAAATAATATCGCGTTAACCCATACCCAAGCGCATCGTTTTACTATGCCGTTTGATTTGCATTTAGACATTATTGATATTCAAGGTGAGGGCGTTCAGTGCCACTTTTATTACGCTAAGGAGCTATATCAAGCGTGTTTTATCGCGCAATTGCAAACTGCATTTTTGTCTGCGCTTATTCACCTTAATGCATTAGCTGCGGTGCCCGTGACACAGGCAAGTTTATGGCAAGGTGATGTTGTGAGTCGATTGCCAAGTGGTCCGCGTGCTCAAGCGCCTGATGATTTACTTATTCAGTTACAGCGATATGGTCATCGGCAGCCAGAAATGATAGCGGTTTCAGGTGCATCAGGGGCGCTCACCTACAAAGAACTGGTGCAGCATAGTGATAAAGTTGCTGCAATACTGCAAGCGCAAGGCCTCAAGCCACAAAGCTTAGTGGGGCTGAGAATGTCCCGTGATATCGCATCATTAGTGTGTATTTTTGGTATCTTAAAAGCAGGAATGGCGTACGTCCCCATTGATGCTTCATTGCCTATATCACGACAGCAGTATCTTGTTGAGAATAGTCAACTTGCATTGGTGGTGAGCGACGTTGAAGCCATACCAGAGATAAGCTGTGAGCAATTGAGCTATCGGCAACTAATGACTAAATCGATCACAGAACGGGTGTGGCCATCACGTGATGGTAAACAACTTGCTTACGTGCTCTATACATCGGGCTCTACGGGGTTACCAAAAGGAGTAGCTGTCACCTTAGCAGGACTAAACAACTACTTAGCGGACGCAAGCTCGCGTTATATGCATGACTGTCAGCGTGCAGTAGTGAGCTCGACCCTGTCTTTTGATGCAACGATCACGAGCTTACTGGTGCCTATCTACGCGGGTAAAAGCGTACAGATGATAAATCAAGATGACGCACTGCTAAATCATGTTGCAGATAGTATTCAACAAGCAACTGAAGATACCTTATTTAAACTCACACCTGCGCACCTTGATGGGCTATTAAGCCTTGGCCGTGACATCATTTCTTCGTGCCATCATTGTTTTGTTATAGGTGGTGATAAGTTGATGTCTGGTACTGTGAGTAAGCTTCGCCGACAGCTAGTCAATAGCCGATTCATTAATGAGTATGGCCCGACAGAAACGGTGGTAGGATGCTCTGCATATACGGTGACGCCCAAGTCGTGTACAGATTATACCGTTCAGCCTATCTCTAATGCGTTAAACAATACCATGCTATTTGTGCTGGATAAGTATCTAAATCATTGTCCCGCCAACGCGGTTGGGGAGCTTTACATTGCTGGGGCAGGGCTTGCTCAAGGTTATGTTGGACGTGCTGATTTGACCGCTGAACGCTTTATTGCGAACCCATTTAGTGATGATGGTAGCCGTTTATATCGCACAGGAGATATTGTCCGCTACGAAGCGGATGGGACTTTGTTATATCTTGGACGCAGTGATAATCAGGTTAAAATTCGTGGTTATCGTATAGAGCTTGCGGAAATAGAAGCGCAGCTTTGCGCGTTGCAAAACATTGATGAAGCAACCGTGATAGTTGATGAAACCGCAAATTCCTCACGCATTATCGGGTATGTTGTGGCCAATGTAATTGACGAGCAGGCAGTGCTTTCTCAATTAGCAAAGCAGCTACCTCAATACATGTTGCCATCCACCATTATCGCTTTAGAGCACTTACCACTTACGGTGAATGGCAAAGTAGATAAAGCGGCACTACCTAAAGTGAATATTCAGGCTGACATCAACTTTGTTGCACCACAAGGAGCAGTGGAGCAATTGGTTGCTGGGTTATGGCAAGCCCAGCTTGGTCTTGATCAAGTGAGTCGACACGATAGCTTTTTTAAACTAGGTGGAGATTCCATTATTGCACTACGCTTTATCGCTGCGCTCAATCAAGCGCTTGGCTACAGCATAGCGCTTAAAACGCTGTTGCTCAGCCCTGTACTGTCGCAGTTTGCAGAGGCGATTGAGTTGGAACAAGGGACTATTACAGCACTCGAAAAAAGGCCAAAGGATCTCCCTGTTGTGGTGTCGCCAGGGCAAAGAAGTTTATGGGTTGCGCATCAGCTTGCAGCAAACAAGGGCCAAGCCATGAGTTACAACATGTTTGGCGGTGTTGATTTACGCGGCCACTTGGATATAGACAAATTACAATACGCTTTAGATAAGTTGGTTGAGCAACAATCTGCGCTGCGGACGCGGTTTGAAGAAATAGAAGGTGAAATTAGGCTAGTGACCGTCGCTCACAATCATATTGTGATTGAACAACAGGATTTAATTGCATTGACTGAGGGTGCAAAAACCCATGCGCTCGCAGAACAACAACAGCAACTGTCAGCGCACCAATTCGACCTTGCAGCACTTCCCCTTATTAAAGTTAAGGCTGTTTGGCTTGCGCCAGACCATCTACGTTTGCTGGTGAATATGCATCATATTATTTCTGATGGTTGGTCCATTGCGATTTTTATTGAGTCGTTGAGTCAATTTTATGGTGATATTGATCAAGTGAAAGGGGCTGAAATTCCCTATGATTATGCTGATTTTGCGTATTGGCAACAGCAGCGTTTACTAAGTGAAGAAGCAACAAAACAACAAAGCTACTGGCGCAATACATTACGTGATGCACCTGCGCTTTCGTTATTTCCTGCGCATAAGCCTTTATCTGAGCAGGCTAGCGATCTGGGAGAAGAAGTGCGAGTGGTGTTATCTGTTGAGCAAAGTGAGCAGCTTAGGGCGTTTGCTAAAGCACAGAATGTTTCTCTAAACTCGGTAATGATGACCGCGTACTTATTGTTCTTACAATTTGTGACCAAACAACAAGACTTAGTGATCGGGACTGATCTGGCTGGCAGAGAAGTACCGGAGTTGGAAGCTATCATAGGTTATTTTGTGAAAGTCCTCCCTGTTAGAACCCAGCTATCTTCAGCCGCCACTATGGAAGAAGTACTGAAAGAAGTGCACCATGCGTTAGCTGTGACGGTGGAACATCAATTGATGAGCTTAGATGAAATAATTAAGCAAGTGAATCCACCCAGAAACCAGTTCAATGCACCGATCCTACAGCAACTATTTGTAATGCAAAATGCGCCAAAGCCAAGTTGGCAAGTAAAGGGTGTTTCATTTTCCCCCGCTGATATTGATTTGCCTAAGTACAGCAAGTTTGCCAATGCGTTATTTGTTACTCCTAATGACGAAATTGAATGTACTTGGTTATATCGAAAAGCGCTTTATGATCAACCTGCTATGGCGGCTTGGCTGGAGCAATGGAGTCAGCTTTTATTATCTCTCACAGCAAAACCAAATACGGTGATTAGCGAGCTCTATCGTTCTATATCATCTGCTACAAACAATAGGCCAAAGCTCAACAAGTTTGCCAAATTTAAATCGCGGTAAGTGATTACTGAGCGATAACGATAAAAGCCAAGTGAGTAGACTTGGCTTTTAAAATGAAAAGTAAATTTCAATAGCGCTATACCGTCTTACTGATACTTTGGCCGCCTCGCGGTGTCAACTTTGAAGATAGGCATGGTGTAAATATGCAAGATGATTTTTTAGCGGATATTGATAGCGATATATTGAGTTTACTGTTAGAGCAAGATGCCAGCGAAGGGATCCCTCACCTATCCGGTCATACCGCAACCTTATCATATTTACAGCAACAGCTTTGGACGCTGCAAGCATTAGATGAGTCGAATACAAGTTATCTTATGCCTGTCGTTTTTGAAGTTCATGGCCAAGTCGATGCCGTCAAGTTAGAGTTGGCGTTACAAGCTGTGATTGCCAATCACGGTGTATTTAGAACGCAATTTATCGCAAATGGTAATGAGCCAACACAAGTTGAGCTGGACAGTGCTGTTTTTTCGTTAGAGCAAGTTCATAGTGATAAATGTAGAGCAAATTATCTGGCGAGCGAAGAATTAAACACTTGGTTAATGACAGCTAATGATTTAACACAAGTGCCGCAACTCAAAGCTCAACTCATCAGTTGCGCCGATCAGTTGCAAATTCTTGCATTAAGTTATCATCACCTCGTTTCTGATGGTTGGTCTAATAACCTGATTTTGGCCGATTTAAAACGCGCCTATCAGGGACTTTCCCTGTCTAAGCCTGCACTACGCTATCTTGATTTTGCACATTGGCAGCGCAGTGAACTGTCCGACGCGCATCCTGCTGTCGGTTTTTGGCAGCATTATTTAAGTGCCCCGCGACAACCAGTTCGATTACACCAGCAGCGTGTCACGTCTAATAAGTTAAGCTCAAAAGGCGCGCGTCAACAATTTATGCTCAATGCGCCGTTAGGTGTGGAGCTTAATGATTTTTGTAAGCGAAATCAGGTCACGCCTTTTGCATCCTTGCTGGCGGTATGGCAGTTATTGTTATCTCGCCACCATGGGAATGATCAATTTGTTGTTGGTGTCCCCAACGCGGGTCGCTCGCAAGAGCAAGTGCAAGACATCGTTGGCTGCTTTATTACCACGCAAGCCTATCGCTGTGAGGCCCATGCTGCCCGATCTTTTATTGATGTTGTGAAACGAATACAAGGACATGCACTTACTTGCACGCAATACAGTGATGTACCGTTTGAATATGTGTTGTCGGTGTTACCAGAGCATCGCGCTGAGCAGTATCAAGGTAGTTTTTTTCAAGTGGGGTTTGATTGTCAACCGCAGTTACAAGGACAACTCAACTTCGCTGATTTCTCGCTAGAACCTGTCGTGGGTGGCAGTACCCAGAGCAAGTTTGCTATTGCACTATCGGTGCAAACTAGCGAGGCCAATATAGCGTGTGAAATTGAGTACGATCTCGCGCAGTTTGATCTCCAATACATACAGACATTACAACGAGAGTTCTGTTTGCTGCTTACCTTAGCACTCGGACATGAAAATGAGACTATTGGTAATTGGATTGATGTGGCCTACGAAAACCAGCGCCCGTATTTGCCTGAAAGTAACGCGAGTAAGGGTAAAACCTTGGCTCACGTTGAAAAGTTAACCCACACCTTGATTCGCCAACAGGCACTTGCCACGCCAACGAATACCGCAATGATTTTTCAAGATCATCACTTTGATTATCAATGGTTAGAAGCACATGCCAACTATATTGCTTCGCAACTTCAAACTGTTGGTGTAAAGGCTGGGGAGGTTGTGGGTATTGCATTGCCAAGGTCGCCTTATTTGGTGGCAAGCTTGCTCGCATGTTTTAAGTCTGGAGTGACCTATTTACCACTGGACGCTAAGCTGCCCGAAGATAAGCTAACTCACATGATAGAAGATAGCGGCTGTGTTTTGATATTGGGCGAGCAATTGCACTTAACATCGCTTCCTTTGATAGCAGAAGACGCATTAGTTTGCTCGGATACCTCTGATTGGTTTGCACAAGACTTAGCTATTGACGTCCATCCTGAGCATATTGCTTATCTTAACTACACCTCTGGCTCGACGGGTCAAGCGAAAGGGGTGGCGGTAGCACATGGGGCGCTTAGCCGTTATATATTTACGGCAGCTGATTTTATCAATCTTTCGCAACAAGATGTGGTTTTACAGTTTGCTACGGCGAACTTTGATGCCTTTGTTGAGCAGGTCTTTCCAACCTTGGTGGTTGGCGCTGCACTGGTTATTCGAGACGATAGCTTGTGGGATGCACAACAATTATTTGAGCAGGCCAGTAAACATCGCATCAGTGTTATGGACTTAAGTGCCGCTTATTGGCGCCAAGTAGCTGAAGATTGGTGTTATTTAATGCCCAAGCACAATTGGCGCTTACCGGCTTTACGACAGGTGCATTCCGGTGGCGAAGCCATGTCAAAACAAGCTATTAGCGCTTGGCGACAAGCTGGCTTGGCAGACGTAAAATTGGTCAATACCTATGGACCCACCGAAATTGTGGTGGAGGCCGCAATCTTTGATTGTACTAATCTCGATGTTGCGCATATCGACTCTGTTCCAATTGGGACTGCTATTGCAGAGCGTAAACTCTATGTACTAGATGCAGAGCAGAACTTGGTACCACAAGGGCAAGCGGGTGAGCTCTATATTGGAGGCGATATTCTGGCTCAGGGTTACGTTGGCCGAGCCGGCCAAACTGCTGCAAGCTTTGTGGCTGACCCATTTAGTGATTCAGGTAAGCGTTTATATCGCACTGGAGATTTAGTGAGATGGAACGAACACGCGCAACTTGAGTTTATTGGTCGAGTCGATAACCAAGTCAAAATTCGTGGTTTCCGGGTCGAAATTGAAGAAGTAGAGCTTAAATTACGTGCGATGGCAGGCGTAAGTGATGTGGCTGTTGTTGCTCAGCAGCATGCAGGAACAACTAGGTTACTCGCTTATCTCTGTTCACATAGAACGGCACAAGACATTCAAGCCGATACCAGAGCGGCGCTACCCGAATACATGGTTCCTGCAGTATTTACACTAATGGATAGCCTGCCGCTGAACGCCAATGGCAAAGTGGATCGTTCAGCTTTACCAGCACCCAAGCACCAAGAGCAAACGCAAATCACGGCCTGTGTTGGTGAGGCTGAACAATCGATCGCTGCAATCTGGTGCAAATTATTTAATCTGGAGCAAATAGGCCGAGATGATAACTTTTTTGCCCTCGGTGGCGACTCGATAATTTGCCTACAAATGGTGTCTTTGTGTCGTCAAGCTGGCTGGGAAGTATCACCTGGAGATGTGTTTGAAGCGCAAACCATAGCGGGTGTTGCGGCTCTTGCCGTCCAGTTAACTGAGCCAAATCCGAGCGACGTGGAAGAAGTTAAAGGGCAGGCGCCACTTTTGCCTATTCAGCAGGCCTTTTTTGAGCAGCGAGAGCATGCACCACATCACTACAACCAAGCGGTTATGTTACGCTTGGAGCAAGCGTTGGATTGGCGTGTACTCCAGCAAGTGATAGGTCGACTCATTCAGCATCATGACGCCCTAAGGCTAACATTTAGCAAGGACGGTCAAGGTGATTGGCAACAATCTTTTGGTGATTATCATGAGTCGATACTGGCGCAGGTTTTTACAATGCATCAAGTGGAGTGTGAGCAGATCACTACGCTGGCAGAAGAAATACAAGCAAGCTTGAATATTCAAGATGGGCCTTTGATGCGTGCGGCTGTGATGACAGTAGCCGACGGCAGCTATCGTGTTTTGCTGGTGATTCATCACTTGGTGATTGATGGCGTGTCTTGGCGCATTGTGTTGGATGATTTAGCAACCGGCTATGAGCAGTTGCTGAATTCTGCAGATTGGCAGCTACCAGCCAAGTCGAGCAGTGTGAAAAAGTGGGCGGAAGCGCTACAGCACTATGCTGAAGCGTTTGCTGATGAAGCTAATTTTTGGCATATGCAAACCGCATCTCCTTTACCTTTCCCTTATCAGGATGCGGACGCAAGTGCAGTTGAAGCTAACGTAGCAACCGCAGAACATCAATGTTCTGTCGAACTCACAACACAGTTACTGACCCAAGCAAGTCGGCCATATCGCACTCAAGTTAATGACTTATTATTAAGTGCGCTGAGCGAAGCGGTGTATCGCTGGTTAGGAAAAGATGAATATGTGCTCCACTTGGAAGGACATGGTCGAGAGCCTTGGCAATCAGAGATTGATTTGAGTCGCACGGTGGGTTGGTTTACCGCTATGTTCCCGCTGAAACTATCGCGCCGCGGTAACTGGCTCGACACGATCACTGGCACAAAAGAGGCTTTGCGTAGGATCCCAAATAAAGGAATTGGCTATGGCGCACTTAAGTATGGCAATTCCGCCACACCTACACACTCGCCAGAAATTGCGGATATAGAATTTAACTATTTAGGTCAGTTAGACAATAACTTTACCAGTGATGGTATATGGCAACCCGCCCTAGAGTCTACAGGGGCAAGCCATAATGGCTTGGCAGAGGTGACGAGTGAGCTGGCGATACAAGCACAGGTCTTAGGAGGGCAGCTCCAGATCCGCGCAAGTTTTGTTGAGGCTAGACTGAGCGCAGGCGCAGTGAATGATTTTATGAGATTGTTCCAGCAATGCTTGGAGGAGTTGGTAAGCCACTGCGAAACAGCCACCGCAAAACTAAGTCGGTCTGATGTGCCACTAGCACAACTCTCGGACGACACATTACGGCAGTTAGATGCTGAGAAAATCAGCAAAGTTTATCCTCTTTCAGCGATGCAAGAAGGCATGCTTTTCCACGCTTTGTACAGTGACAATAGTGCTTACATAAATCAAATGCAGTTCGCTGTAACCGGTTTAGATATAGACGCATTTAGCGCAGCTTGGCAACGAGTAACAGATCGCCATGATGCGTTAAGAACGGGCTTGCTCACTCAGGTCACGCCGCCACATCAATATGTTGTTACATCACATCAGGCTGATATCACGGTACTTGACTGGTCTATGAAAAACCGAGATGTACAGACTGAACTTGGTCAGCTGGCAAAGCGACAAGTGGCATCAGGCTTTAATTTAGAAAAAGACATTGGCTTTAACCGTGTGGTTATCGTTCGGCTCAATGCCACGCAATACAGAGTTATTTGGACCAATCACCATTTATTCACTGACGGCTGGAGTGCTTCTCGAATGATGGGCGAACTACTGAGTGCCTATCAAGGACAAGCTCTGACGGCTGTAACTGGTCAGTACGACAGTTATATTGCGTTTTTGCAAGCACAAGACCAAGTGCAGAATAGCCGTTATTGGCAACAGCAGTTACAACTATTGAGTGAGCCTTGCTCGCTGTTCAATCAAGCGGAAAAATCGCATATAGAAGAAAATCAAGCCGGTCAAACAAGCAGGATTATTGACTCCACACAGACCGAAACCCTCCTGTCTTTTTGTCGTCGCCAGCAGATCACGGTAAACACGTTGATCCAAGCCGCATGGTCATTGGTATTGAAAACCGCTCTCGGACGCAATGCCGTATGTTTTGGCTCGGTGACCTCAGGGCGACCACCGCAGCTTCCCCAAAGTGATAGCATGCTCGGTTTGTTTATCAATACGTTGCCGACCATAGTAACGCTGGAGCCAGAATTGCCCGTTGGACAATGGTTGCAGCAGCTACAACGCCAAAGCATGGCTGCACGTGAGCATGAATATACTCCCTTAAGTGATGTTCAAAAATGGGCAAGAGAAGGTGGATTGGACTGCCCAAGTGGATTATTCGATACATTGGTTGTCTTTGAAAACTACCCGATAGCGGAGGCACTTCAGCAAGCTGATAAGGAATCCACGCAATTCGAGCTTGTGGCTAGCCGCGAAGAGACGGATTACCCACTGACGGTATCGATTTCACAGCAAGAGACCATCGACATTGCTTTTCACTACCAACTCGCAGCATTAAATAATGTTGAGGCAAAGCACTTACTTGAGCGCTTTGTGCTTATTATTTCGCAGCTGGCGCAAGGGGTGAAGCAGCCGCTTGGCAATATAACCGCATTGAGTGCGGAGCAGGAAAAGGCATTACTTGAACTTGGTGATCCCCGAAGCAGGCAGGAAACACAAAAAGTCGATATTATTGAGTACTTATACCAGCAAGCTGAGCTGCATCAGCATAGTGCACGGATCCACTTTGAAGACCAGTCACTAAGTTATCAGGCTCTGTTGGCACATAGCGAAAAGATAGCCGATGGTCTCCAACGCCAAGGGATCCGCCGTGAAGATCGCGTTGCATTATTAATGAGGACAGGACTCGATACGCTCGCAAGTATCTTAGCCATTTGGCAGCTTGGTGCAATATACGTCCCTCTTGATTCCGACTCTCCAGATTCCCGTCTGCATGATATCCTTGCAGTGAGTGAACCGCGACTGGTGCTATATCAAGGGAAAGGGCTTGAGCACTGTGCTGTTGAGCAAATTTCTCTCAGCAGTATCATAAATCTAGCGAGCCACGCTAAGCGAGAAGTATCTATACAGCATCCACAGCAATTGGCATATCTGGTGTTTACCTCAGGCTCTACTGGCAAACCAAAAGGGGTTGCGGTCACACGAGCAGCTCTATTGAGCCATTGTTTGGCAATAGCCGATGCTTATCAATACAAGGCCGCCGATCATGCTTTAGCATTTGCTTCATTGGGCTTTGATGCTGGGCTTGAGCAGGTTTTTGTGCCGTTGTTAATGGGTGCCCAACTCACTATGGTGAATGGTAAAACGCTATTACCAGAGCAGTGTAGCGAACTCATCACAGCCAAGCAGATCAATATCGTTGACTTACCACGCGGCTATTTACAGCACTTGCCGCATCTTGATGCGGTTCGCTTGTGCATTGTGGGTGGCGAGGCTTGGCCTGTGCAAGAGCTACTTCAATGGCGTCAGCGTGCACCTAACACACAATTTATCAATGCTTATGGGCCAACAGAAACAGTGATCACGCCGACCATTTGGCAAGACGATAACACTTCATTGCTCGACAGTGTTTATGTGCCGATTGGTTCAGTCGTTGGCGAGCGTCATGCCTACGTGTTGAGTGAAGAGCTTAACCTTACGCCGCAAGGTGGAATTGGTGAGTTGTACATTGCAGGTACGTTGGCACAAGGTTATTTTGCTAGAGCGGATTTAACCGCAGAGCGCTTTATCGCAAACCCATTTAGCGATAAAGGCGAGCGTTTATATCGTACAGGTGATCTGGTGCGTTGGGGCAAGCAAGGCGAACTTGTTTATCACGGGCGTGCGGATCAACAAGTTAAAGTACGCGGTTATCGAATTGAATTGGCTGAAATCGAAAAGCAAATCACGGCAATGCCTAGCGTAAATAGTGCACTGGTCCGTCTGCAAGAAACTCAGCAAGGGGCACAGCTAGTTGCTTATGTGATAGGAGAGGATCTGGATCTCAATGCGCTGCAAACACAAGCTCAGCAGAGGTTACCTGATTATATGCAACCGGCTCATTGGTTTGCATTGGCCCAATTTCCGTTGACTATAAACGGAAAAATAGATGTAAAAGCGTTACCTCAGCCCTCACGGCAAGCAAGCCAGACTGAAAGCCATGCAATGAACACTCACGAAAAGCAACTGGCGGCGATTTGGCAGGCGTTATTAGGCGTTGAAGCATCATCCCATAGCCAGTTTTTCCATGCGGGTGGGGATTCTATTCTAGCTATGAGGTTGACCTCGCAAATCAATCAAACATTTGGGTTGAATCTAGGGGTCAGGGAAATCTTTGAACATAGTGAATTTACCGCGTTGGCACAATATATCACTGAGCAGCATCAAGCGAATAGGGAGGCTGAAGCGATTGCACTACAAGCACTGCCTTTCGAGCAGCTAGTGCCCGTATCGGCGGAGCAGCGTAGTATCTGGATCACGGACAAATTAAGTGAAGAAAAAGATAAAGCGGCTTATAACATCACTACGAGTGTGAATCTCTTTGGTGAGCTTGACGTGGTAAGCCTGCAGCAAGCATTTACTCAGTTACTGGCATGGCATCGTACGTTCAGTTATCGCTTTATTGAGCAAGAAGGAGATGTGGTTGCGCTTTACAGTGAGGAAAATGAACTGAATTGGCAGTTCGTGAAACTGACTGATAGTTTAGAGCAAAATACGCAAGCGGCGACCGAGTTGCGTCAACACTTCGAGCGTACACCGTTTGATTTAGCACAAGATGTTTTACTACGAGTGTTGCTGGTCGAAATTGCGGATAAACACTATCAGTTAACCATTAACATGCATCACATCGTCAGTGATGGGTGGTCTATGGGTAACCTGGTGCAGCAGGTTGGTGAGTTTTATTTGGCACAGGTTGAGAAACGCGAAACTGTTTTACCTGCGCTACAAGTTCAATATAGTGATTATGCTAAGTGGCAGCAGCTGCGCTTGGCAAGTGATGAGGCGCGCGAGGTTGCTCAGTATTGGCGCACTCAATTGGCCGATGCACCTGTGCAAACCCTGATCCCTCTACATTCACCGCGTCCTGAAAATAGCGATACAAAAGGTGAAGTCATCGACTTTACCATCGTGGCTGAGGTGCGCCAAGCCATCGAGCAGTTAGCGCAACATCAGCAGTGTTCTGTCTTTAGTGTACTACTGGCAAGTTATGCTGCATGGTTATATGAAATGACTGGGCAGCAAGATTTAGTGCTAGGCACTGATCTGTCGGGACGAGAACATGCCGATCTAGAACCTTTGATCGGATATTTTATTAGGGTACTTCCATTGCGTATCCGCCTTACTGGCGCTATGGGCTTTGCTGAGCTGTGTGCGCATGTTCAACACACCTTACTCGATGTACAAAGCAATCAGTTGTTTACCTTAGATGGCGTGATTAATGAGGTAGGCGTACAAAGAACTGCGGGGTTGTCGCCATTATTCCAACAGCTTTTTGTAATGCAAAATACGCCAAAGCCGGATTGGCCAATTGAAGGGCTCAATATGGAAGGGCTCTCCTCTACAGATACATCGAGCAAGTTTGACTCAGCAATCTTTATTGATGCTCAAAATAGCGCTTATCAAGGTCGTTGTTATTACAAGAGCGGACTATATCGACGAGATAAAATGCAAGTTGCACTGGATAGATGGCTAGCGTTGCTTGGGCAGTTAGTGCAACAGCCCGCACTAAGCTTAGCGACGTTCAGACCGCAAATTAGCAAACAAGCGAGTCAGAATAAGTTTAAATCAACGAAGTTTGCAAAGTTAAAGAAGTAGCGAACTCCAGATCATAACCAGTTTAACTATCTGTATAAAAATGAGGTGCGAGATGCACCTCATTTTTGATTCAAATCAAGTAAATCTTCTACTTTGTAGTAAAGAAAATAATTTGTCTTACGTCATATCGCTAAGCAGACCAACTCAAGGTAGCAGGGCGATGTTCTATTGGAGGTCCGATAGTTCATTACCGCGGATTGGTATGAGTCTATGACAGGAGAAAACGATGACGTCCACTGTGCGAAAAGGTAAATTTTCATCACTTAAAAAAGGGGTAAAACCCGCAGCTAGCGCTACTCAGGCTGCAACTTCTACGACATTTTTCCCAGGAGCCGAAGGGTTTCCTGCGGTGATCCAACCAACCAGTAAAGATTTAGACCCGTACATTTGGGCTGAAGCAAATCGAGATTTTATAGAAACTAACTTGCTGAAATATTCAGGGTTGGTCTTCCGTGGTTTTGGCCTAAAAACACCGCAGGACTTTGAGCAATTTGCCAGTGCGATCCAACCTGGGCTTTATGGTAACTATGGTGATCTGCCCAAAAAAGAGGGCGGTAAGAAGACGTATAAATCGACTCCCTACCCTGAAAACAAAATGATCCTTTATCACAACGAGAGCTCTCACTTAGAGCAGTGGCCTCGTAAACAGTGGTTTTTTTGTGAACTACCTTCACCTGTTGGCGGTACAACCCCGATTGTCGATTGTCGTCGCATGTTATCTGTGTTGCCAAGTGAGTTGGTTAAGAAAATTGAAGAAAAAGGCCTGCTCTATCTTCGCAATTTCCACAAAAGTGTGGATGTAAGTTGGCAACACTTCTATAAGACCGATAGCAAAATTGAGGTGGAAGAGCGACTCCGCGCAGCAGGTATTGAATACAGCTGGTTAGAAAACGATGGCTTACAAACCAAAACTAAAACTCATGGTGTAATAGTCCATCCGCTTACGAAAGAAAGGTCGTTCTTTAACCAAGTTCAATTACATCATATCGCCTGTTTGGAGCCAGAGGTTAAAGAAAGTCTAATTGAACTGGTAGGTGAGCAAAGATTACCTAGGCATGTCTACTTTGGCGATGGAAGCGCGATTAGTGAGGAAGAAATGGCGATTATTGGCGCCGCATACGAAACCTGTGCCGTTCGCTTTGACTGGCAGCAAGGAGATGTCGTGATGCTAGATAATATGCTTGCTGCACACGCAAGAGATCCATTCGAGGGTCCACGAAAAATCGTTGTTGCGATGGGGGACATCTATACGCAACAAGAGTTACAACACGCAAATAACGTACAGTAAAAGGTAGTGTATCTTATGATCCAAGAATATATCTCTGCTTATCCACAAGGTATTTCACTGAGTGCGCAGCAGCAAAACCAAGGTAATTCATTAGAGCCACTGGCTTTTAATAGTACGCTCTTACGGCTGGATTTTCAGTATAGCGCTGAGCAGCTACAGGCAAGATTAAACGAAGTAATTGATGACAATATTGTACTAAGTTTTGCATTTGCTGAAGTTCCAGGTTTTCGTGGGTTAAGGCAGTTACCTCAAGAGGTCGCCAAACCAGTGGTTGAGTCAGTGACGCTAGAATCGAGCACCAGCATCAACTTAGCAACATTAGATAGTTTATATCCGCTGTCGTTAAACCCGGCATCGGGTCAGAATCTACAAGTAATAAGAGTCGCTCATCAAGACGAGGTTTACCTTTTGGTGCGCACGCATGCGCTATGTGTTGATCTTGCGAGTACTGAAAACATTGCGCAACGATTGCTAGCGCCGAACGTTGAGCGTGAGGAAAGTGTTCAATATCCAGATTTTCTCGCTTGGCTTGAAGAGCTGACCAGCAGTGAAGAATCACTTCAGGGTAAAGCCTATTGGCAGCAATATATTAGTCAACTTAGCACGGCAAAAGATCACTTCGCGTTGCCTTATCATAAGGCCCCTGAGCAAGGTACATTACAACGCTTGCAATGCGTTGATGATGACTTACCACAAGCGGTTGCTGACGGCATTACAGCGCTGGCACAACAGTTAGAAGTCGAAGCCGAAAGTGTGTATTTGTCGCTTTGGTGGTTGTTATTAGCACGTATTTCGGGGCAAAGCTTTATAACTAATATTGGCTATGATCCTCGCAGAATGAGTGAAGACCTAGCTGATGCGCTTGGAGTTTATACCCAAGCACTACCTGTTCAAGTACCTGTGGCTGCGATGCAAGTATTGAAGGAATGGATAGGTCAGTTTGCTTTCACGCTAGAGCAACATAATGAGTGGGCTGAATGTTTTGAAAGCCCTGAGGGCTTAGCAACAAGTAGCGTGATGACTCAGTTTGCTTCTACACTTGCGAGTGTTGAAGCCACAGCAGTGACGGCTGATAACGCCGAATTGAGTTTAACCATTGCTGATGACCGCGTTAGGTTGCAATTTAATAGTGCTGCGTATTCTCATCAAGCTGCTACCTTGTTACTGGAGCAATTTGTGTATTTACTCGCTCAGGCACCGCAAAAGTTGGCGACTCCAGTGAGTGAAATTTCATTAGTTACGCCATTGGAGCAGCAGCGTTTTGTTGAATTGAATGCCGATAAAGGGGTAACAGCCTCTCATATCTTTGAACAGCTCGATTATTTTGCTGATGCTAAAAGTGAGCATGTGGCTTTGGTCGATGGCGCGCATGCTCTGAGCTATAACCAGCTAGTGACTTTAGTTAATAAATTGGCTCAATCATTACAAGCTCAAGGTATAAAGCAGGGTGATATTGTGCTGTTATCACTGCCTAGAGGTTGGCAGCAGGTTGTTACGCTGTTGGCCGTGATGCGAGCTGGTGCAGCATATTGCCCTATCGACCCGAGTTGGCCAGAAGCGCGTAAGCAGCGTGTACTGGAAGCTGCTAGTGCCACACTTCATATTAATGAGCAAAATATTGAGCAGTTACTACTTGATGCACAACAACTTGAGCTTGATGCGGGTGTCTTACCTGAAATAAGCTTGGATAACACCGCCTATGTTCTATTTACGTCGGGTTCGACGGGGGTACCAAAAGGCGTGGCGATTGCACATCGACAACTGGCGCAGTACTGTGCGGCCTCATCCCATGCTTTAGGCTTACAAGAGAATCAACGCTTTGGCTTAACGTCGACCGTAGCGGCTGATATTGGCAATACAACATTGTTTAATGCGTTTTACAACGGTGCAAGTTTAGTTGTAGCGAATGAGCAAGAAATGCTTGATGGTGAGGCATTTGGTCGCTTTGTGGCAGATCAAGACGTTGATTGCGTAAAAATAGTACCTTCTCACTTGCAAGCGTTACTAGAAGTCGTACCGGCGCGTCTTCCAAGTAAATTGATCCTTGGTGGGGAAGCGGCAAAACCTGCGTTGATCCAAAAAGTGCATAAACTTGCCCCACAGGCACAGGTATTTAATCACTACGGCCCAACTGAAACGACGGTCGGTGTAATGTCACACCAATACGAAAATAATGCGCGCTTTGATGCTGCGGTACCTAGATTAAGTCATGTTTTCTCTGGCACTCAAATTTTTATCTTAGACTCCCAAGATGCACTGTGTGCTACTGGTGAGCAGGGTGAACTTTGTATCGCTGGTCAGCAATTGTCTCCCGGCTACATCAACGTGGGGTCCGATGATGCGTTTGTAAATAACAGTCAGTGGGCTGAGCGACTCTATCGAACTGGGGATCTTGCTCGTTATCTACCGGATGGATCCATTAGCTTGTCTGGTCGTAAAGATGACCAAGTTCAGATCCGTGGATTCAGGGTGGAACCTAATGAGGTGGCACAGTCAATTTCTCAGCACTTGGAAAGTATCGATTGCTTTGTTGCTGTACAACATTATGGTAATGAGGCTGTATTGGTTGCCTTTCTTACTCAGTATCTGGACAAACAAACTACCCCAGCTGAGCTGCTTACAGGACAAGACAATTTAGCGCTGCAAACGCAGCTACGTGACGTGTTGCCTGATGCAATGGTACCGGCATTCTTTGTCAGCATAGCTGAGCTGCCTTTATTGGCTAACGGTAAAGTGGACCGCCAAGGTCTACCTAAGATTGCCGATCTTACACTGTCTACCTATGTAGCCCCGAATAGTCAGTTGGAAACCTTGCTGGCGTCAACACTGGCGAAGATTTTAGAAGTGGAACGAGTCAGCTGTGATGCGAGCTTCTTTGATTTGGGTGGTCATTCGCTATCAGCCATCAAATTTGCGACGCGGATTAAGAAATTACTATTACTCAACGTTGAGCCTGGTGTGGTCTTTGACAATCCAAGTATTCAATCTTTGGCGCAAGCACTAAATAACTTAAGTGGCGATCCGTCTAGATTGGAGAAATTAGCATTGACGCAAATCAAACTGGCAACGCTGACCCCTGAGCAGCAAGCGGCATTGCGTGAAAAAATGGGTCTGAAAGCCACATAGATATCAAAGTGAAAGCGTAGCTTTCGATTATCTTTAGACTATGAAGTGGGAGCCAGCGGCTCCCACTTTTATTTTTATGAGTATGTGTATGTCAAATAATGAGTTAGCGGATGAATTGGTAGATGGACTTGATTTGGACCTGTTGGCGCAGTTATGGAATGAACCTGAGGTAGAGGATGAAGTGACAGGGGTTGTTGCAACAGAGAGGGTTTCGGGTGTACTTTCATTGCAACAAAAACGTTTATGGCTGCTCCAGCAAATAGACCCACAAAGTAATGCTTACGACGTATTACGTACATATCATGCGCCTATTGCATTAGATCTTACTCGGTTGCAATCAGCATTGGACGCACTAGTCGAATGCCATGAGATCTTTCGTACCTTTTATCAGTTCGATGGCACTGCAACTCAGGTCGTTGCCTCTGCATGTAAGGTGCCGCTCACCATCATTGATATAGACTCGATATTAGATAGCCAATCACTCCTTGAGCAAGCTGCTGTGAAGTCATGGTGTAATGTGCCGTTTAATTTAAGTCAGGTACCACTTTTAAAAGCCGCTTGGGTGAATACTGCACAGGGTGGGTATTTGTTACTACGGAATCACCATATTGTAAGTGATGCTTGGTCAAAAACACTGATATTAAAAGATTTATTAGCCGCATATCAGGGAAACGCATTGGTCAAACCAAGTTGCCGCTACTTAGATTATGCAATGTGGCAAAGTGAATACCTTGCTCATGATAGTGCCAATGAAACGCTGACTTATTGGCGGGAGTATATTAAACAGCAGCCTCAGCCGCTCACCTTGCCGAGCAAGGAGTCAATGACAACGCTTTCCTCTTTCCCTGTAATGCTCAGTCACCGGCTATCTGAGCAGCAAGTCCAGCAGGTTAACGCTTTTTGTCAGCGTCATGGCTGTACTTCAGCGGCCGTTTTTATGACTTTATTGCAAGCAACATTAAGCCGTTTTAGCAGCACGCAAGACTTTTTGATTGGTTCGCCAACCGCTGCTCGAAATCTGCCTGAACTCGCTGATGTAGTGGGTTGTTTTATGAATACGCAGCTCTATAAAAACGAAGTGCGTGAGGGAGTGACATTCACAGAGGCCGTCAACCAAAACCAGCGCCATACCCTAAGGCTGATAAATGAAGATCAAGTTCCATTTGAGTGGCTTGCAGAACAATTAAATTGGCCTGTATTAGCGGATAGGCATCCGCACTTTCAAGTTCTGTTTAATTACTTACAAAGCGACACCGTTCCAAGCGATGACATGGCGCTGGCACTACGCCCAATAAATGTTGAGAGTCAGGTTGCTAAGTTTGAATTATCATTGGACGTGAGCGTGCAAGATGGGAATATCGAGCTTTACTTCGAAGCTGATGGTGCTATGTATCGCGCGGCTTTATTAGATCAGCTCTTAACCTGTTACCTGAACTTACTGGATGCATTGATCAGCAAGCCTGAAACGGCCATTAATAACATAGTTGTCTATCAACCAGACGCTACATTGTGTGCATCACGACAAACTAACGAAGTGGCTACAGTCGTCGAATTGATTAAACAGCAACAGATCCCCTTGGCTGCAATTGCATTGCAAGATGACAGCGGTGCCAAGCTGAATTACGAAACGTTACTGCAACTGAGTGACAATTTTGCAAACTTCCTTATCGAACAAGGCGTGCAATCCGAGGATAGAGTGGTGGTGGTCGTTTCGCGCCAGGTAGATATGATTGTTGCACTGCTCGGATGTATGCAGGCAGGTGTGGTCTATGTCCCCGTTGATCCCAATATGCCTCATCAGCGGCAACAATTAATCTTTGCATCGAGTGCTGCAAGGGCTATCGTGACCAACTTAGAAGATATATTTAACCCAAGTGGATTACCGGTTTGGTCGATTGCAGAAGTGAATCGAACACGATATCAAGACCATAAGACGTCACTGCAGGTTTGTGCCCAGCAGCTTGCTTATATTTTATACACCTCAGGCTCCACAGGACAGCCTAAGGGGGTCGCAATTACCCACGGCAATCTGGTTAATTTTATCTTAGCAATGAAATCCCAATTTTCGCTCACTCAAGATTCAAAATGGTTGGCTTTAACTGCGCTTGGTTTTGATATTTCGGGCTTAGAGTTATATCTGCCATTGGTTTGCGGTGCGCAAGTTAGGATTGCAGATTCTGTATTCAGTTTGAAAGCATGTGACTTGGAGGGAGTTAGTCATATTCAAGCCACTCCTGCGGGATGGCAGGGGCTACTGGCTAAATCACTGCTTTCACATCCTATCGTTGGGTTATGCGGTGGAGAAGCATTACCTCCTGTGTTGGCTCAAGCATTAAAAGCCAAGCAAGTTGTGCTTTATAACATGTATGGCCCTACTGAAACCACGGTGTGGTCTTCATGCCATCGGGTACAGGATAATATTCATCTTGGTTTCCCAATTCGTAATACACAGTTATATGTTTTAGATAGCTATCTGAATATGTGCCCAACGGGAGTTGCCGGAGAGCTTTACATTGGTGGTGCAGGGTTAGCGCGAGGTTACATGGAGCAACCGGCGTTGACTGCACAGCGATTTATTGCGAATCCTTTTTCCAGTGTAGGCGAGCGACTCTATCGCACGGGAGATTTGGTTGAGCGTAACGAACACAACGAGCTGCGCTTTCTTGGGCGGACAGATCATCAAGTGAAGATCCGTGGGCACCGTATAGAAACGGGGGAAATAGAAAGCCAGTTGTTAAGGGTGGAAGGAGTCAATCAAGCGGTAGTGGTAGCGCATGGTGATGATAATGATAAACGACTTGTTGCTTATGTTTGCACGCAGACGTTAAGTCGCGGCCAAATAACAGCAGCTGTCAGTGATTTGTTACCCAGTTATATGGTGCCAGAACAAATCATCTTGTTAGAAGCGTTACCGCTTAATCACAGTGGCAAGGTGGATAGAAAAGCATTACCTAAACCGTTGCAGGAAAGCCGTCAGGGAACGCAACCTCAAGGTCATCTTGAACAAGCGCTAGCTAGAGTATGGCAGCAAGTGCTGCAGGTTAACCAAGTATATCGAGAAGATAACTTCTTTGCGTTGGGTGGAAACTCCATTCATGCGTTACGTATGGTGCATCAATGGCAAAAATTAGCTCGACCAGAGCCCTTACTCGCACAAGCTATTTGGCAAGCAGATAACTTGCGTGATTTGGCTCAGCAAATTGCGCTTTCTAAACAATCTAATATTTGTGACATTTTACCTGAATCTGCATCATCGAAGTCATATAGCGATTTGCTGATATGTCTTCATGACGGTCGCGGTTTTACTATGTCATATAGACCCCTTGCTATGGCATTGCCTGAATATATGCGCTGTATTGGTATTACCCCTGATCTTGAGTTATCACAACAGGATGATTTTAGTACTTTGGCGCATCGCTATGCGGATCAGCTCGGAGATCTTAGCCAGTATCAGAATATTTATGTACTTGGCTGGTCTTTGGGGGGAGCGATAGCATTGCAATTGGTTGAAGCGCTAACGGGAAGAAATACACGCGTAAACAGTGTGCTTTTAATTGATAGCTGGGACCCGTTCGAACCAACCAATACCCAACCAGAAAGTTGGCGTGATTATATTCTAACAAGACTCTCAGAGAGCATTGCTGCTCCAAACTCTGAAGCTGAGTTTTATCAAGCGGTTGCTCAGTTTCCTTGGTCTGATGGAGGTTCAGTGGCAGAAAGAGCTGACGATATCACGCGTTTTCTTCTAGAGCATATTGATGTGCTTGAAGAAAGTGTTGCAGCTATGCCTACCACCGAAATAGTGCAAACCTTAGAGCAGACTTACTTATTGCGCTGTGCTGGTCGTCATGCTCTTAACTATCGGCAAGGTGATGGTGTTGACTATTACACTGTGTGGAGTAACGAGCGTGATGTGGAAGTTGCAAAACGATTTTGTCAGCGTTTGGATATTCAGCACTCGGATTATGTTGATGTTGATCATATGCAGATTATCTCGCACCCTAGTGTCATTGAAGCTGTACAAGAAGTAATAAGCGTTGAATAAAATCAAATTGTAAATGATAACTGTTTTCGTTACTATTGCAGGTAATTAACCCGTGGTTAATATAAAAGGGAGATTATTACCATGCAATTTGTAGGTAAGCGAGTGCTTATACTAGTCAGTTGTATCGCAGCACCAGCTTGGTCTGCTGAGCAATCAGTGGCAAATGAAGACATTGAAGTGATCGAAGTGTTGGGACGGGATTCGGAAAAAAACTTTGCCACTTACACGTATTCAGCGACAAAGACGGCAGCTGATGTTTTAGACCTTCCACAGTCAATTAGCGCCGTGACAAAAGAACTAATCAAGCAACAAGGATTGATGCGGCTAAACGACGTGACGCCTTTTGTCAGCGGGGCGAGCGAATTTTCAGTGTATAACGACATCACCATCCGAGGCTTTCGCAGTCAAGATGATCGCCGCCTCAATGGTATGCGAACTTATAATGATTTTTGGTCACAAACCGCCATTGCGCATGTTGAGCGAGTAGAGGTGGTTAAAGGCCCTGCCTCAGCTATTTTTGGTGACGCCAGCCCAGGTGGTGTAATCAATACTGTAACCAAAAAGCCGTTAGCGACTAGTCGTCATGAATTGAGTGCTCGAGTTGGGAGTTATCAAGAGAAGTATGTTGCTCTTGACACCACAGGTGCAATCAATGCATCGGAGTCGGTGCTGTATCGACTCAATGTGGGTTATGAAGACTCAGACTCTTTTAGAAACCAAGCATTTAATAAAGGGCTATTAGTGTCACCTAGTGTCACTTTTATTCCCAGTGACACGCTTAAGCTTAACCTCGAACTGGTGTATTCAGACAGTGAAGGGATCTTAGAACGAGGGCAGCCGAATATCCGTGGTAGCCAGCGTTTGGGCACGATCCCGATTGAAGTTTCGGCAACACAGCCAGGGGATAAGCTAGATACAGAAAGCTTGATCAGCAGCTTAGCAGTTGACTATCGTTTTAGCGATGCTTGGTGGTTAGCTGTGCAGTATATGCATCAGAATAGTGATCAAGACTTAGTCGAGCACGGTATTGGAAATTATGCTGATAATTCAGACTCTATCGTCAATTTGCGCTACATTGAGCGTGCTTCAGAAGCACAATCAGACTCCTTTTCCAGTTATCTAAATGGCAACTTTTACCTCGGTGATATCGAACACAATGTGGTGATTGGCTATGACTATATTGATAGATTTAGAGAATCCAGCCAGCGAGTAGCTAACGATGCGATGCAGTTCGATATTCTAAATCCTGAATACAAGCGCCGCGATACTGATAGCTACAATGCAACTCAGCGACCTGTGTTTGGTGGTAACCTACAAAGTGAAGGGATCTATATTCAAGACCGTATGGTATTTGGTCAATGGTCGGTACTGGCGAGCTTACGTGAAGAAAGTTTTGATCTAGATAATACCGGCGGTGGCTCCTCGAAAGATAGCCAACTGCTACCGCGATTGGGAGCTGTGTATAAGCTATCAGATACTCAGAGCCTTTATGCGAGTTGGATGCAGGGCTTTGAGCCTCCTCCTCTATACTCAAATAATCCTGAACAAGGTGGCCCATTTAAACCGCAAGATAGCGAATTATATGAGGTCGGCTTTAAAGCGCGTTTATTTAGCGATGATTTACAATTAACCACAGCTATCTATCAAATAACCCGTGAAAATGTCGTGCTATATGACGCTGAAGCATCAGCCAAAATCGATTTTGCTCGATATATGTATCGTCAGCGTGGTGCCGAGCAAGCGCGTGGATTTGAGTTCGATCTTAATGGTCAAATCACGGAACAACTTTCCGTAATTGCCAATTATGCTTATAACTCAGCGAAAGTAACCAAAGATTTGAATGATAGTGAAGTGGGCAAACGCAAAGAGGGCGCAGCTAAACATATGGCCACTGTATGGTCACGTTACCAGTTAGATGATAATTGGGCATTTGGGATCGGGGCAAGCTATGTGGGGGAGCGAGCAACCTCCTCTACAGGGTTAATATTGCCTAGCTATCTGATCTACAACGCAGGTGTGTACTATCAGGTGGACAGTTGGAAGACCTCCTTGGTGATTGACAATGTGTTCGACAAAGTACATTGGACCGGTGGCTATAGTTATAGTCAGTTGTTTCCAGGCGATCCACGTAGTGCGAGCTTAACGGTCGACTATCGATTTTAAACAGGGAGAGAAGAGTTGGCTTTTTAGCCAACTGCTCTTTTTAGGAGAAAAGCATGACAGCAAAACAATGGTTCAGTTGGCATAGTTTAAGCGGTGTTTGGTTCGGCTTGCTATTGTTCGTGATCTGTTGGACAGGGGCATTTGCGACCATTTCTTACGAATTAGATTGGCTATTCGATGACACCGTGAGAGCGGCAGAAAGTAGTCCACAAGTCAGTTTAGCGAGTGCTTACGAAAAGGTTCAAGAAACCTATCCAGACGCACGAATAGGGATCGCTTTTGCAGGTCCACAAGCGCATTTTGCTCACGATTTTGTGGTTCGCTTGCCAGATAATCCATGGCAGCATATTTACGTTGATCCATACACTGGAAATATACAAGGGAAAACGAGCTTTTTGAATATTCAGCGGTTTTTCCGAGATTTTCATATGCATTTTTTTGGTGTGTTCGACAGCATTGTGTCTTATTACTTGGTTTTGCTATTTGCCATTCCGCTATGCGTATCCACGATTAGTGCTTTGTATTTGTATCGAGGCTGGTGGAAAAAGTTATTTACACTAAAACTTAGCGGCGATACTCGCGCTAAGGTCGCAAGCTCACACAAATTAGCTGGAGTATGGAGTTTGTGGTTAGCAGTGGTGATTGCGATAACCAGTATGTGGTACTTGTTTGAGTTTGTCAGAATGGACTTGGCTGATGGTAAAACTGCGTTTACTGATGTTGGTGATTTTGCTGTGAACCCCTTACCTGAATTGCAACCACAAGATAAGCCTCAGCTCTCTGTTGTGGCGCTTGCTGCAAAAGTCAGAGAAGCGAGACCAGATCTGGAAATTAGAGCGATTAGATATTCCGGAGGGTATTTTTATGTTGAAGGCCAATCCAGTGACGTATTGGTTAGGGACAGAGCAAATAAGGTGTATGTGGATCCCTATACTGGGGAAGTCGTATATAGCCAAACTGCGTCTAGTCAGGGAATATATTGGCGTTTATCTGATACCGCGGATCCTTTGCATTTTGGTAATTTTGCCGGCATATGGGTAAAAATATTGTGGTGCATCTTTGGGGTTGCACTTTCATTTTTGGTGCTTAGCGGCACTTATATGTATGTTAAACGCCAGCTCAAGCTGCGCCGAAAAGAAGATCTACGCGGCGTGAAAGCTTCTTTGGTTTTTAGTTTAAGCCTTTTGGTATGCATTGCTTACTACGCCTATCATACGCTTATGAACTATGGAGTCGCAGGCCAGTTTCCTGTGCTACCAACGGGGTCGGCGCTGTTTTTGTCGATTTGGACGTTAGTCACTTGCTTTATCATTGTTGTATGGGGAGGCGCGTTACTTAACTTATGTCGCGAAGCAACGCTTATTAACCTGAGGTTTGGATAAGGAATGAGCTAACTCACTGTTTTTTTAATCACCTTAAACTATCTTCTTATCTAGCCAGAGAGTTTTGGGGATAACTAGGCGAATTTAAGCACCAATAGCTGGCTATTGGAAGTGAATTCAACGCAGTTAGCGCTAAAACTGGCTGCTAGAAAGGCATTAATTATCCACAGCTCAGGTTTATTAGTAAACCTAAAGTGTCGCACCACCATCTATAGTGACCACTTGCATGGTGGTATGTGAGCTTAGGGATGAGGCATAAAATAGCACCGAGTGGGCGATTTCTTCAGGTGTTGCAAGCTTTTGCAGTGGGATCCCAAGTTTATATTGACTCGGGAACCCTTTGATCACTTGCTCTGCACCTGAGTTATCTCGCCACATACCCGTTTGCATTGGCGTTAACGTAGAGCCCGGAGCAATCACATTAGCGCGTATGCCATATTCAGCCAATTCTAACCCTGCTGTAAGGGTTAATTGGGTTGAGGCTGATTTCGAGGCGCAATAGGCTGCCATGTTTTGGCGGGGCGTATGGCTCGCATTGGAGCTAACCGTCACTATGCTGCCACTACGTTGCTGTTTGAAATGAGCTGCACAAGACTTCAGGAAAACAAATACGGCGCCAGCGTTAACGTGCTGACAGTGTTGCCACTGCTCAAGTGATAATGTCTCTAGCGCGCCAAGTTCGAGTACGCCCGCAACATTAATTAAGCTATATGGAGCGAGATCTTGTCGCACTAATGTTGTTAGCGTATGCTCCAATGTCGCGAGGTCTGCTAGATCACAGTGTATGGCTTTAAATAGCGGTTCTGTAGTTGCAAACTGCTTATCGAAACCCACGACATGAGTGCCAAGCCGCGCAAACTGCTTTGCGACACTTAGTCCTATGCCTTGTCCTGCACCAGTCACCCAAACCGTTTTGTTGTGATACTCTTGCTTAAGGCTGTCATCGAAGCACATTGTTCATTTCCTCTATGACGGAGAGATAAGGCAAAGACGGCGCGTTCGACCAGAGATTAGCTGCTTCCTGCATTGCTTCTGCAATAGATACAACCAGCTCAGGGGAATACCTTGCTGGATTGTAATCAATATCAAACTGCACGGGATCATCACCATTTAAATAGATTTGCAGCATAAAGTCGTCCGTCGTTCCAGCACTAAGAATATGGCTGCGACTTTTGACTTCGCCATAGCGTGGGTGGCTAGTAAAGGGCAAAATATTTACTGTCGGGCCGCTAACTTCAATCGCTTTGCCTTGTTGTTTGCGGTCTCGTTTCAAATGCTCAACACGATAGCATTGTAATGGCTTCACGCGTTTTATCTGCCTATTGATGTACTTGGCCACATCTGCCAATCCTCCTGACGTTGGCAAAGTTAGCGGCAGTGGTAACACATTGCTTTGTACGGTGGGGCATGAAAACTCCACTGGATCTTGGCGATTCATCATCACCAATCCTAATGTCACTTTAGGGCTGTTGCATTTAGCCGCTAACACTATGGCAACTACACTTAGCAATATTTCACTGGGGGTGGCTTGAACTAGGTTTGCTGCCGATTGTAACGTTTGCCACTGAGTTCGAGCTAACGCGAAATGGTAGCGTTGGTTTGGTTCAGTAATCGCAGCTTTGCTGCCACTAAAGCTTTGTGCCACCGGGTATTCATCAAGCCATTCGTTAAGAGAGCTTGCAGCCTCAGATAGTTGCTTTTGGTAGCGCTCACTACCATGCAGATCTAGCAGTTGTTGCTGTGAAGCAAAATGGCAATTTGGCAGAGGTTTCCCTGTGTTTAAAGCCTGATAACTGCGACTTAACGCTTGATGAAATAAACCAAAGCCAAAGCCATCAAGGACAATGTGATGGGCAACAATAAAGCAATAATCTTGGCTAGGGGTGCGCACCAATTTAAATCGCATCAAGCAACCAGAGCTTAAGTCAAAAGATTTGGCCAGCTCATGCGCTACTTGTTGTGGCATAAACTCAGCTAGAGAAGCAATATCATGATCAAGATATTCGGTGATCAGCAGAGGTAGCGATTGTCCAACTACTATACTTGGAATAAAATCGTCATTATGGATAAAGTTACTGCGCAGCAAATCACTTTGCCCAAAGACATGGTGGAGTGCGATGGAAAATTGCTCGGCATCTATTTTACCTTGAAACTCCAAGCACTCAGCGACATTAAATAAGTTGCCTTGGCCACTGATCGTGTGTAGTAGCCACATCGCGTGTTGAGAAGCGGTTAATGGCAATGCCATTATTCTGCCATCCGAGATTCAATCAGCTCTACCCAAGCCGCGAGAGTAGGCATTTGTGCTAGCTCAATAAAGTTAGTTTCAATACCTTGTTGTTGCCATAATGAAATCAAGTTCATCACTTGCACTGAATCTAGACCGTAATCAATCAAGCTTTCATGTTCATCAAACTCATCTGGCTCACAGTCGATCAAAGGTAAAATGAATGCTTTAAGTCCCGCGAGCGTAGTCAGGTTAATACTTGCTTCGCCAATCACTTCTGCTGTCGTGATCACTTTTCCTGCACGTTGACCTATGATGTGTAGGGCCATCATATGCTCGTCTTTGGTGAAGTCTGCAATTGCATCAGCGACAACGAAAGGCTGTATGTCACGCATAAATGCATCAATAGCTGTGGTCATCACACCAATATGGCCGTAAATACCGACAATCAAAAGTTGGTCTCGTTGCTGTGCTTTTAGCTGCGCTTCGAAATCGCATTTTTGAAAAGCGCTATATCGCCACTTTGTCAGGACAATATCCTGTTTGGTAGGCGCTAATGCATCAACTATGGGTTGTTGACTCGGATCTTGTAGTCCAGCTCCCCACATATCTAGCAGTAACCCTCGTTCATTGCGACCTTGTTTGATCGGCTGGGCGGTATAATAGACCGGAATATCATGTTGGTAACAATACGCTTTAATTCGCTGAATGTTTTCTATCATGGTTTGTACTAGTGGATTGTCTGTACCATAAAAAGAGATAAAGTAATGTTGCACATCATGGATAAGTAACGCAGTACGTTGCGGGTCAAGTTGCCAATCCACTCGATTTGGCGCAAGTTCAGCTGCGCGAGGTAAAGAATAGTGATTTAATTTAGGTATAGTCATTTTACTTCTCTAAAGTTGAATGGATTTTTGCAATGCTTCAGTTTCGCTACGGAGCTGTTTTTTATCGACTTTACCCACGGGAGTCAGTGGTAAGCTATCTATAAACTTAAACTTATCCGGTACCTTGTAATCTGCAATTCCCTGTTCACGTAGGTATTTGCGAATGGCTAATGGTTTCAGCGGTATACCGATCAGGAAAGCGAAACTTTTTTCTCCCAAGGTTGGGTCAGGCATTGCAACAATGGCGGCTTGTTGAATATTTGGGTGGCTGAGTAATAGGTTTTCAACTTCTTCCGCAGCTATTTTTTCCCCGCCTCGATTGATTTGATCTTTGACGCGACCTGTAACGATTAAATGTCCAGATGGCAGACGTTTTACCAAATCTCCAGAACTATAAAATCCCTGCTCATCAAATGCAGTTTGGTTGTGCTCAGGCGAGCGATAATATCCTCGAATCGTATAGGGTCCTCGTGTCAACAATCGCCCCTCTTCACCATCTGGCACGGGGTTGCCGTATTCATCCACGACTCTGATTTCATCATCTTCACTAATTGGACACCCTTGAGTATTGAGAATGTGCCATAGGTCATCATTGTAACGTGTGTAGTTAACTAGCCCCTCAGCCATGCCAAAAACTTGTTGTAGTTGGCAGCCAAGAACAGGTTTGACTTGTTGTGCTATCGTTAAACTTAATTTAGCGCCACCCACTTGAATGACATCAAGGCTGTCTAGGCGATATTGGCTTTTGGGGGCATGTTGTAACCATAGCTGCAAAGCTGGAGGAACCAATGCAGTGTGTGTTACTTGATATTTTTCAATCAAACTAAAGCAGCTGCTGGGGCTTGGATCTGGGGCTAAGACAACGGTGCCACCCGCAGCAAAAAAACCCAAGGCGCCCGGAGAGCTAAGCGGGAAGTTATGTGGGGCTGGCAGAGCACAAAGATAAACATGTTGCTCCGTCAATTCACAAATGTCTTTACTTGCCACCACGGAATATAAGTAGTCATTGTGAGTTCTTGGGATCAACTTTGGTGTGCCAGTACTTCCACCTGATAGCTGGAAAAATGCTACCTGAGTCGGGTCTAAGTCTGGCACTGAAAATGGTCGTGATTGCAAGTAAGCTTGTTTAAGCTGACTATTACCTTTTGGGTGATCTATCAGTGTTGTCCGTATGCTAGGGTAGTCTTTTTGTAACGATAATATGAATTGCTCATCTCGGTACAATTCATGTGCTGAAGAAACGATTAACACCTTAGGTGCTAGCTGTTCACAGTAACTTCTAATTTCAGTCTGTTTATGGCTGAATAGTGCGCACACAGGGGCTGCGCCAAGCTTGAGAAGTGCGAATAAGCTGATATAGAATTCGACTTGATTAGCCAACTGGATAAGCGCTGTGTCTCCTTGTTGAACCCCTTGCGCTGAGAGATAAGCAGCTAAGTGATTGCTATATTGATCAAGCTGCAAATAAGTTAAGCTCCGATGTTCGTCAATGACAGCTGGCTTGTTTGCATGTTGTATTAATTGATCGCTAATTACACAAGTTAGCGGTAGGTCTTGCCAATAACCCTTTTCGCGGTAGCGCTCGGCTAATTCAGCTGGCCAAGGAGTAAAATCAATTTGCTTCATGGAATGTATTTCTCATTGCGTAATATGCTTGCTTGGTTTCGAGTGCGTTTAGCATGGTATTGAGTTTGGCTTCTGTTTCTAGCCATTCAGAGCGCGGGTCTGATGCAGCAACAATACCTGCTCCCGCAAATAACTTTGCGGTCTTATCGCGTAATTCTGCGCAGCGGATCACCACTACCCATTCGCCATTGCCGTGCTTATCAAACCAGCCAATGATCCCCGAAAACAATCCTCTGCTTTGCTGCTCTAGTTCTGCTATTTTGGGATAAGCATCAGCAGTTGGCTTACCGCAGAGTGCGGGGGTTGGATGTAATTGGTTTGCAATTGCTAAGCTATGGGTTGCTGATTCTTTTAAGACCCCTGAAATGACTGTAGATAAATGCCACATAGTGGCTGTGCTCAATAGCTCAGGTTGAGCTGGAATATGAAGTGCACTGCAAAGAGGCGTCAATACTTGCTGAATGTCTTCAATGACAACGGCATGCTCATATCTATCTTTTTTAGAGGCAAACAATACACTGCGGCGGTGCGCTTCTTCCTTTGGGCAAGTATCCCTTGGAATTGAACCTGCCAGCGGGTTAGTGGTTAATTTCTCAGCTTGCTTGCGCAGTAATAGCTCGGGACTGACACCCATTAAAATTGCGTTGTCAGTTGTAGGGAATGAAAAGTGGTAGCCAGATTGGCTTTGTTGTAGCAAATTCCGCAGTACGGCTTGGGAATTAATTTGCTCTGCAAAGCGCAGTTGAGTCTGCTTACTCAAAACAATTTTATTTAGTAGCCCGGCATCAAATAGCAGTTTGGCTTGAGAAACTGCGTTTTCAAATTGAGCCTGAGGCTGTAAATCGGTAATTTCTAATAGCGAGTTTGGTACGCCTTGGCATGACGCTAACTCAGCGTCAAACCAAGCACTGAATGCCGCTTTTTCCCAACGAGAAACTTGCTCTGGAATAATAATTTGCGCGTGCTCTGTTTTGCAAAATGGCAAAGCGGCAAAGGCGATAGTGTTGTCTGGCTCATTATGCATGTGAGAGTCAATTGCAGCGACTAAATCCTTTGTATCACCAATGGGTAAAGTGACGCGTTTCTTGATCCCTTGACTAACTAAGCAATGCGTACCCGTTGTAAACAGGCAGTTGTTCTGCGGGTTAAATTGCGTGGCTTTTGCATATTGTTCGAGTTGAATAACTTGGCTAAAGTCCATAAGCACACCTTGCTGATATCACAGCAGTGAAAACGAATTAATTGAAATCAAGACGAAGGTAAACAATAAAGATTTAGATTTATATCGAGTTTGTTAAAACAGCCCTGCGCAAAGTTCGCTGTTGTTGATGGGCGTCAAAGTGATGAGGGTGCTTTGGGCAGTCGCGACAAAGCTTGCCATCGCTTGTTTTATGTAACAGGCAGCATGACTCCCTCAGTTGATAGGGACCACGCTCGTCACAGAGTTGCAGCTCTGGGGTATAGAAAGGGTTTACATGTTCCCCGATCTTCACTGCCTGAGACAAAGTGTGATAGTCATCGTTTACCTTAGGGCGTTCGCCGACATAATGAATGATGGTTGGAAAAAACTGCCTCAAACGAAAAGCGCAATTACTCGATAAAACATGCTCAGCAACCCCAAATTGCTGATTTAAAAAGGCATGTAACGGAGCTAAATGCGCGTCAATAAACTCGGCATAGTGCGTAGCTGTATCGTGATACTCCACGGCTCTCCCTTGATTGGGCAGCTGTAGTTGCCAGCTCTCCATGTCGATCACGACTTTATCTAAAGCCAATGGGAGTACACGGCCTAACACACTGTGCGTAAATAAAATTGAGGGCATGATACGCAGTGTGTAGTGCATGTGCCAAACTGAGGCCTGCGCCTTTTTATTTGTCACTCCCTTTGTTGAACTAAAGCGAGAGATCGCGTCACTTAAGGTGGTTATATTTTTGATTTGCTGAGCAAAAGAGGTTTTATCACCAGAAATAAGTGCAACACCTCTAGCATAGTTATCAAGCGGTGGTGGCAGGTAAGGTTTAAGAATTGGCAACATAGTCAAGGTTGTTGAGTTTTTAATATAAGACGCGATCCAAGTGAATTTTTTTAGTTCAAAGTCGTCCTGTAAGGGATTTGATCATCCTTGGGAGAAATCGTGTTAGTTTTTCTGATAAAAAAGACTTGGCAACGCTTTGTGGCCACTGCGCTGAGCAGCGTTGTATTCGGCATTATTAGTGTTTCACTGGTGGCACTTATTAACGAAATCATAAATGCCAAAGGCGAGCGTCAGACTGAGTTCTTTTGGGTTTTTGCGGCGCTGGCAATATCAGGGGTCGTGGTACAGCTAATTTCTAAATTAGTTGCTGAACAGTTGAGTGAGCATAGCCAAGCCGAGTTAAGAAAACTGGTTGCTGATAAAACGATAGAAGCAAAAATTAGTCACATAGAGTTACAGGGAGACGCGAAGATCAAATCTTGCTTAACAGAGCATAGTTTAAAGGTGGCAGGGTTTTTCATGAGTATGCCGGGTATATTGACGAATGCCATGATAGTGCTTGGTGCTTTCGTATATATGGCTTGGTTAGACTGGTTAATATTTCTTTTCGCATTACTGACCTTGGTTTTAGGTTCGGTGAGCTATAGTTTTGCAAACAATGTTGCGTTTAAAAAAATAGCGAACGCTGCAGCGATGCAAGACAGCCTTTTTCAACAGTTTGATGCGATCACTGACGGTATCAAAGAGCTTAAACTGAATCGCAGTAAGCGAGCATTCTTCAAGTTAGAAGTATTGCATCCGGCGATAGATGCTTTAAGAAAAGAACGTATTGAGGGGGTTTCTATTCTGCATATGGCCTCCTCTTGGGGTGGCTTTTTGATTTTTACCTTCATTGGTGGGGCGTTATATTTTTTATCTCAGCAAACTGGTGAAGAGAGTCAGCGCATTATGTCTGGCTTCGCACTGTTATTTCTCTATATGCTAACGCCATTAGAAACCTTACTGGCAAATATACCCAGAGCTTTTGCCGCGCAAGCCTCAGCGAATACCATCAAAACATTAACCGATGAGTTGATGAGTGATGATGGAAATAGTGTGCAAGTTTTCAAACAGTTTAACAGTATCCAATTACACGCACTGTGTCACCGTTACTATCACGAGCAAAGCGACGATATATTTTCACTGAAACCAATAGATCTTGAGTTTAAGCAAGGCGAACTCATTTATCTTGTTGGGGGCAATGGTAGTGGCAAAACAACTTTCGCTAAAGTACTGTGCGGTTTGTATGAAGCAGACGAAGGAGAGATCGTCGTAGATAACCAGTCGATTAGCGGCGCTGGATTAGATGCTTATCGCCAACTTTTTAGTACGGTGTTTGGTGATTACTACTTATTCGATCGTTTGTTAAATGTGCCTTGCGATCAGCTGGAGCGAAAAGGAAATGAGCTAATTCGCAAGCTTAATTTACACCATAAAGTGAGTATTGAATCGGGCCGCTTCACAACACAACGTTTATCACAAGGCCAGCGAAAACGTCTTGCTTTAGTTGTTGCCTACCTTGAGGATAGGCCATTTTATCTCTTTGATGAGTGGGCAGCGGACCAAGACCCGGTCTTTAAAGATGTATTTTATCGAGAGCTTCTGCCTGAATTAAGAAACAAAGGAAAAACGATTTTGGTGATCACGCACGATGATAAATACTTCTCATTGGCTGACAGGTTATTAAAAATGGAAAATGGTTGCCTAACCGAAGTCTCCCAACTCCCTGTAACTCAAACTCCTGCATTAGCCTAATTAGATTTTTTTATACATGAAACATCAACCTAGCCGCAGTCAGTAACGCGGCTAGGCCTAGCCCTTCATTAAGATTTCATCAAAACCTCTCACATAAATGGCTGGCTCAGGTCGCCGTAAGGAAAAACTACCGTTAGTGAACAGGTTGTTATTCCGAGCTTAGGCGAGATAAGTTACTCTGTATACAATACCAAGCAAACTCGGTCATGAGCATGAAAGTATTCGAAAAAATTTATCATAGAGCTGCCGAGCGTAAAGGCTCTGAGGCGGCGCTAAAAGCTAAGCTTAGTCAGCCATTGAGCACCAAATCGCTATTGGCATTAAGTGATGATCAATGGCTAGAAGAATTTACGCGCAAGATATTCCAAAGCGGGTTTTATTGGGCGGTGGTTGATAATAAATGGGACGGCTTTAGAGAAGTGTTTTGGCAATTCTCAATCGAGAAGTTGTTAATGATGTCTCCTGAAATGTACGAGCAACGTAGTCAGGATGAACGGATCATTCGTAATGCTAAAAAGGTAAAAAGTATCGCTGATAATTGCCATATGATTTTTGAAGTGCAACAACAGCATGGCCGCTTTAGTGAATTCGTCGCAAACTGGCCGGAAGACAATATTGTTGGTTTGTGGCTGTACTTGAAAAAGCATGGCTCGAGACTTGGAGGGAATACTGGCCCTTACGCGCTTCGTGTGTTAGGTAAAGATACGTTTTTACTGAGTAAAGATGTCGAAACGGTACTACGTGCCGAGGAGATCATCGATGGTGGCTTGCAAAGTCAGAAGTCACTGCAAGCGGCGCAGCAATTTTTCAATGAAATGCGTCAATATAGCGGGCTTAGCTTACAAGAGTTAAGCCAAATTGTGTCAATGAGTGTTGGTGACAATATTCGCTAAAAATGGAGATGACTGCATGGTATTTTTTCAGCCTTATCAAGGCTCTGCTCTACTCTTTAAGGAGCAACCAGCAAGATTTAATCAGCCCACATTACTATTATCCAATACGCAGTTGCTAGTTAAGCTTGAGCTAGAGAAATACGACACCACTGCGCTTGCTGAGCTGTTAAGTGGTCAGCGCCCTTTAGACAATATTGAGCCTACGAGCTTAGCCTACAGTGGTCATCAGTTTGGGCAATTTAACCCATTACTTGGTGATGGCCGAGCGCATTTGATTGGTGGGGTGAAACTTGATGACGGACGTCAATACGACCTGCACTTGAAAGGCTCTGGAGCGACGCGATTTTCTCGAGGCGGTGATGGTTTTTGTGCGCTAGGGCCTGCGGTACGTGAGTTCATCATGAGCCAAGCTATGGTTGGCTTGGGTGTTCCAACTACCGAATGCCTTGGTGTTGTAACTACTGGACACCATGTTTATCGTCAAGGTGAAGTACCTGGCGCGGTTGTATGTCGTGTGGCAAAAAGTCATATCCGCATCGGTACCTTACAATATCTGGCTACTCAGCAAAATAAAGATGAGCTATGGAGCCTACTTAACTTGCTGGGCGAGCAATTATTTGAGGGGTTTACAGTTGAGACCGAACAGGATGTGCTCGAATTGTTCCGTGAAGTGTGTGAGCAGTTGGTTGACTTAGTTGTCGAGTGGATGCGGGTTGGCTTTATTCATGGCGTGATGAATACCGACAATATTTTGCTCAGTGGCGAAACGATAGACTTCGGCCCTTGTGCAATGATGGAAAAGTTTGATTTTAACGCCGTGTTCAGCTCTATTGACCGCCAAGGCCGCTATGCGTTTGGTAATCAGCCAAACATCATGAATTGGAACTGTGCTCGACTTGCCGAGGCCTTATTGGTGTTATGGCAAGATGAGCAAGCAGGAATTGAAGCATTTAGTCAAATTTTGGCGGAGTTTTCTGAATCGTTTAATCGCAAGTATAAAGATATGTGGGCGGCTAAGCTTGGTATTGATGAATGGAGCGACGCAGACGACATTCTCCTTAGTGACTTACTCAAGTTGATGACGGAGCATGAACTAGACTTTACCAATACCTTTGCGGCACTCACCAATAGCTTGCTTGGTCATCCAAACAAAGCTTTATCCGTGCCAACGGAGTTGGAGAGCTGGCAGCGACAATGGGCGCAAAAGCGTGCTGCCGATGACGTTGCGGCTAACTTGATGAGTCAAGCTAACCCGATACTTATCCCCCGTAATGCGTTGGTGGAGGCTGAGATTGCACTATTTAATCGCCAAGGCATGAGTCAAACGCTAGAGGATTGGCTAACTGCGTTGACGTCGCCCTATGATTACAAAGACTATCCTGAATCGTGGACCAGCGCGTCTACACCGGCCCACTATCAAACTTTTTGTGGAACCTAAATGGCAGAACAGCAGCTTTCTTGGCAAGAAATTAAACGTAAAGTCCTTGAGCACAAACGGCCGCTTATTAAGGCGCATATCATCGCCTTGTTTGCCGCGTTGGTGAGTGTCCCTATCCCTTTGATGATGCCGTTGCTGGTCGATGAAGTCTTACTAGACACACCTGGCAGAGCAGTGGCTTGGATGAACTCAGTATTGCCCGAGCAATGGCATGGCCCCAGTGGCTATATTGTGGTTATTTTGTTGGCTGTAATAACCATGCGCTTGGCCAGTTTAGTGTTAGGGGTGATGCAGTCACGCCAGTTTACTATTATTGGCAAGGACATTAGTTATCAAATCCGTGAGCGCTTACTTACGCATTTACCTAAAGTTCAACTGAAGGAGTACGAAAGCCAAGGTGGTGCAGCAATTAGCTCTCGCTGTATTACCGATGTAGAAACCTTGGATAAATTTATCAGCCAAACCTTGTCACGCTTTTTAATCGGTTTACTCACAATCATTGGCACAGCGGCGATTTTGCTTTGGATTGATTGGATGTTGGGGCTGGTGATCCTGTTGCTAAATCCGGCGGTCATTTATTTTTCTCGGCAGTTTGGCAAACATGTTAAAGAGCTGAAAAAGGAAGAGAATGCTGCATTTGAGGCACTGCAAACTTCACTAGTCGAGACGCTAGATGCTATTTCTCAGCTAAAAGCCGTTCGTCGAGAGGGTAACTACTTTGCACAAGTTAAAGTAGCCGCCAAAGATCTCAAACATTACGCGGTGCAGTCACAATGGAAAACGGATGCGGTTAACCGCTTAAGTTTTACCGTGTTTTTGGTGGGGTTTGAGTTTTTCCGTGCTGTCGCTATGTTTATGGTGGTGTTTTCTGATTTAACGGTCGGCCAGATATTTGCGGTATTTGGTTACCTTTGGTTCATGATGGGGCCTGTGCAGGAAATTCTTGGTATTCAATATGCGTACTATGGTGCCTCGGCAGCGCTTAGCAGGTTAAATCAGGTTTTTAATTTTGCGACGGAAGCACAATATCCCGCTACGAAAACCGTCTTTGATTCATCTCAGGTTGATATCAAATTTGCCAATATAGACTTCGCTTACGTTGCAGAGCAACCCGTGCTCAAACAGGTATCTTTGCATATTCCAGCAGGGAAGAAGGTAGCGTTAGTAGCGGTGTCTGGGGGTGGTAAATCTACTTTGGTGCAATTGCTTTTGGGATTGTATGAAAAACAAAGTGGCGAGATCCACATAAATGACACGCCAGTAGAGCAAATTGGTTACGAAGCAGTGCGAGATAATATTGTGACCGTGCTGCAGCAGCCGATACTCTTTAATACCAGCATCCGTGAAAATCTAGCAATGGGACGAGAGGTATCTGACCAAATACTGTGGCAGGCACTCCGCGTTGCAGAGCTAGCTGACACCGTACTTGCTCTGGCCGATAAGTTAGATGCGCAAGTTGGTCGCAACGGGATTAAATTGTCCGGAGGACAGAAGCAAAGGTTAGCTATTGCAAGAATGGTTGTTGCCGACCCTAAAGTGGTGGTGCTGGATGAAGCAACCTCAGCACTTGATATTGAGACTGAGGCAAAAATTCATCGCAATTTGCAAGCGTTTTTGGCTGACAGAACGACTTTGATTATTGCACATCGACTGAGCGCAATAAAACAAGCCGACTTAATTTATGTTTTAGATGATGGTGAAGTGTCCCAATACGGAGAACATAAGGATTTGTTAAAGGAACAAGGTCTGTATCAAATCCTATTTGGCCATCAAAATTAATTCATAAATAGCAAAAATTCCTTATGTAACGTTAAGTAAACATTAATGGACGAGCTAATATTATCTATGCAACGTAATCAGTAGACGCATTTTCTGGTAGACTATCCGAGTCAATACTCAATGCGTTAACTAACAGAGATGGGAAGGAATGATGAAAATTAAAACTTTGAGCTTACTAGTTGCGATGGCAGTAACAGCCAATGCAAATGCAAACACCACTGAACCTACAGAAGGTGTATATCTGGGTGTATTCGGTGATTACTATGATGCTGACTGGCAAAATCACCGCGATATGGCTGGCTTAGACGTAGAAGAGTCTACTGGTTGGGGTGCTGAAATCGGCTACCGTTTTGATAAATATTGGAGTGGTCGTCTTGAGTATGCAGACATGGATTTTGATCTTGGTGGGATCAGCAATGGTTCACTAGACGCAGAGCGTTATGGTATCGATGGTTTATATCACTTTGATGGTGGCCCATTCTATGGTCTAGTGGGTATCAAAAAGATGAATCTGGACGTCATTTCAGATAACACTTTTGCTAACGTAGGTGCTGGTGTTCGTCACTATTTCACCGACCACTTATTCGTGAATGCAGAAGCGGCAGTTTACCAAGGCCTTGAAGCTGGTTTTACAGATGTAGGTGGTAAAATTGGTCTTAACTACTCATTCGGTAGCGCTGGTAAATCGGAAGAAGTTGCACCTGCTCCGGCACCTGTAGTTGCAGAAGCACCACAAGACAGTGATAAAGACGGTGTAGTGGACAGCGAAGATAAATGTGCTAACACACCAATGACGGATGCTGTTGATGCGTCAGGTTGTACTTTATATGAAACGAATGAAGACAAAGTAAACCTACTTGTTCGTTTCCCGCATGACGATGCTTCTTTCTCACAACAATATGTTGATGATATCAACGCGGTTGCTAAGTTCTTGAAAGAGCATAAAAATGCAGATGTAGTGATTGAAGGTCACGCGTCAGCTGTGGGTGATGCGGATTACAACCAAAAGCTTTCTGAGCGCCGCGCGAAAAACGTTGCTGAAAAACTTGTAGATATGGGTATTGATTCAATGCGTATTACCACAGTTGGCTACGGTGAAGAGCGTTTGAAAAACCCAGCTAATACGCTTGAAGCGCATGCTGAAAACCGTCGCGTAGAAGCGCACGTTTCTTCTAAAGAGAAAGTAAAAGTTAAGCGTTAATTTTTTACTTAACTTATGCAAAAAGGCTCCTTCAGGAGCCTTTTTTGATCCCACCAAGCATAGCTTTTCGCAAAATTAAAATGATTCTCGTTTGACTAATATTCATCAAAATATACTTGTTTCGGTATGCTTATTCATTGTATTTATAGTGACTATAAGGCGAGGTATCGCATGCAAGATTTTCATCTATACTCAAAGACCTTATAATTGTTCATTATATTTTATGGTCAAGGGAATGGTTCAGCCGATTGCATCAATAATCGCAGCCAGATCATTTACTTGTCTGTCCACGTCACCAAGAGGGCAATATTGTGCTTCAAGAATATCGTAAACACGTAGAAGAGCGTGCCGCGCAAGGTATCGTGCCTAAGCCGTTAGACGCGCAGCAAACTGCTGACCTTATCGAATTACTAAAAACTCCACCAGCAGGTGAAGAAGAGTTCATCGTTGATCTATTTATCAACCGTGTACCGCCTGGTGTAGATGATGCCGCATACGTAAAAGCAGGCTTTTTGGCTGCAGTAGCGAAAGGCGAAGCGGAATCACCGCTCATTTCAAGAGAGTATGCAGCTGAACTACTTGGCACTATGCTTGGTGGTTACAACATCGCGCCTATGATAGACCTTCTAGACGATGCTGCTATCGCGCCAATCGTTGCTAAAGGTTTGTCTCACACGCTACTGATGTTTGACGCATTCTACGATGTAGAAGAAAAAGCAAAAGCAGGCAATGAGTTTGCTAAGCAAGTAATTGAGTCATGGGCAAATGCAGAATGGTTCCTTGAGAAGCCAGCCGTTGCAGACAAGATTTCAGTGACTGTATTTAAAGTAACTGGCGAAACAAATACAGACGACTTGTCTCCTGCACCAGATGCTTGGTCTCGTCCTGATATCCCATTACACGCGTTGGCTATGCTTAAAAACGAGCGTGATGGTATCAACCCTGATAAGCCAGGTGAAGTAGGTCCAATTGCACAACTTGAAGCGCTTAATGGTAAAGGTTTACCGCTAGCGTACGTAGGTGATGTTGTTGGTACGGGTTCATCTCGTAAATCTGCAACTAACTCTGTACTTTGGTTCATGGGTGATGACATTCCATTCGTACCAAACAAGCGCGTTGGCGGTGTGTGTCTAGGTGGCAAGATTGCGCCTATCTTCTTCAACACTATGGAAGATTCTGGTGCACTACCAATTGAGCTTCCAGTTGACGAACTAAACATGGGCGACCAAATCGACATCTTCCCTTACGAAGGTGTGGTTAAGCGTCACGGTACTGACGAAGTTATCTCAACGTTCTCACTGAAATCAGACGTAATTCTTGATGAAGTGCGTGCAGGTGGCCGTATTCCTCTGATCATCGGTCGTGGCCTTACGGACAAAGCTCGTACGTCTCTTGGTCTTGAAGCTGAAGACATCTTCCGTAAGCCTAAGTTAGTGGCTGATTCTGGTAAAGGCTTTACGCTTGCACAGAAGATGGTTGGTAAAGCATGTAACATGACAGGTGTACGCCCAGGTCAATACTGTGAGCCAACAATGACAACGGTAGGTTCGCAGGATACTACGGGTCCAATGACGCGTGATGAGCTTAAAGACCTTGCTTGTCTTGGCTTCTCTGCTGATCTTACTATGCAGTCATTCTGTCATACCTCAGCTTATCCTAAGCCTATCGATGTAAACACACACCACACACTTCCTGATTTCATCATGAACCGTGGCGGTGTATCGCTACGCCCTGGTGACGGTGTTATCCACTCATGGCTAAACCGTATGCTACTGCCTGATACGGTAGGTACAGGTGGTGACTCGCATACTCGTTTCCCACTAGGTATTTCATTCCCAGCAGGTTCAGGTGCGGTAGCATTCGCAGCTGCAACGGGTGTAATGCCGTTGGATATGCCTGAGTCAATCCTTGTTCGTTTTAAAGGTGAAATGCAGCCGGGTATCACATTACGTGACCTAGTACACGCTATCCCTTACTATGCAATCCAGCAAGGCCTATTGACGGTTGAGAAAAAAGGTAAGATCAACGAATTCTCTGGTCGTATCCTGGAAATCGAAGGCGTTGAGCACCTAACGGTTGAGCAAGCGTTCGAACTATCTGACGCATCTGCAGAGCGTAGTGCGGCAGGTTGTACCGTTAAGCTTTCACAAGCGTCTATCGAAGAGTACCTAAACTCTAACATCGTTATGCTTAAGTGGATGATCTCTGAAGGCTATGGTGATGTACGTACTATTGAGCGTCGTATCACTAAGATGGAAGAGTGGTTAGCAAACCCTGAGCTAATGACTGCTGACGCGGATGCAGAATACGCGCATACCATTGAGATTGATCTTGCTGATATCAAAGAGCCAATCCTTTGTGCACCGAATGACCCTGATGACGCACGTCTACTTTCAGCGGTAACAGGTGAAAAGATCGATGAAGTATTCATTGGTTCTTGTATGACTAACATCGGTCACTTCCGTGCAGCTGGTAAACTACTGGATAACTTCGGTGGTCGCCTACCAACGCAACTATGGGTTGCTCCACCAACGAAGATGGACCGCGATCAGTTAACCGACGAAGGTTACTATGGTATTTACGGTCGTGTAGGTGCACGTATCGAAACTCCAGGATGTTCACTATGTATGGGTAACCAGGCACGTGTTGCTGATAAAGCAACGGTTGTTTCTACCTCGACTCGTAACTTCCCTAACCGTTTAGGTACAGGTGCAAACGTATTCCTTGCATCAGCAGAGCTTGCAGCGGTAGCTGCTATTCTTGGTAAACTACCAACACCTGCTGAATATCAAGAGTATGCAGAGAAGATCAATGCAACGGCTGCGGACACGTACCGTTACTTGAACTTCCATAAGATGCCTCAGTACACTAAAAAGGCAGACTCAGTGATCATTCAACAAGCGGTTTAATTACTCGCTCTAGAATTCATTGAAAGAAAAAAGCCAGCGCATGCTGGCTTTTTTTATGCACATAAAACGCTCATCTTAAATGGTGTTATCAAGCATTATTTTAAATCTAGATAAGTAATCCATTAAAGTGGTTATAAATGGGTTTTTATTGCGTTTTGGTTGTTAAAATCCCGTTTTTTTAAACAGTAATTTTCTCTGGTTTTATTAGAATTGTCGGCAAATTCTCATCAATGGGCGAGAGGATCATGACAACAGTAAACAACCAGAATTTATTACAACTACGCTTTTTACCGCAGTCACATATCGACGCAGTTAAGCCTTTCTTCAATCAACTTCCAGATAACCCTTATGCCGATGGTGCATTCAGAAAGCGCCGTTATTCTGTGGTTAAATTCACTGACGGTGAAGTGAGATTGCAGCCGACTAAGGCTTTCGTGCAAGACGACTCAATTAATACTTTCCAAGGTAATATTGAGCGTGTTTACGAAAACCTTGAGCAGGACATGTTAAACACCGATGGCTTTAAGCATATGCTTGCTGAATTTAAAGCCATGACGGGAATTGCAGACGATACCAGCATAGAAGTGCATCAGTTTCGCATGTTAGCGATTGAAAGCGATACCCCTCCTGCGCCAGAAGGTGTGCACCAAGATGGCTTTGACCATGTCTGTGTCTGCGGTGTTTCTCACGAAAATATTGCTGGTGGCGAGCTATTGGTTTATGAGCACAAAGAAGCTGAGCCCTGTTTCAAAATGGAAATCAAAGATGGTTTATTTGCACTGGTGAATGACCGTGAAGTGTGGCATAACGCAACACCGATGAACAAGCTAGATGCCGAGCAAGTCGGTTACCTAGACTGCTTCGTATTTACAGCCTAAGAGGGTAGTATGGATTTAAATCAAGTGCGTCGTCAGTTCCCTGCGCTTATGCAAAGTATTGGTGGAGCCGCGCCAATTTTCCTTGATGGTCCGGGTGGCTCTCAAGTACCGCAATCCGTATTGAGCGCGATGTCTGCTTACCTTGGTTATTTTAACTCTAACTTAGGTGGTGCATTTTTCTCGAGCGATAAGACCGTCAGTTTGATGAGTGAAGCGCGCCAAGCGGTTGCGGACTTACTCAATGCGCCAAGCGCAGATCAAATTGTATTTGGTGCCAACATGACCAGCCTAACCTTTAGCTTTAGCCGTGCGCTATCTCGCGAATGGCAAGCGGGTGATGAAGTCATTGTGACTAATGCCGATCACTATTCAAACGTTTCTTCATGGCGTCAAGCCGCCGAAGATAAAGGTGCGACGGTGCATGCGGTGCGTATTAATGAAACCGATTGCACGCTTGATCTTGCGCATTTTGAATCACTACTAAATGCCAAGACTAAGTTAGTTGCGGTGACGTATGCATCGAATACAACGGGCTCAATCAACGATATCAAGCGCATTGTGGAGCTTGCGCACCAAGTTGGTGCATTGGTATATGTTGATGCTGTGCATTATGCACCTCATGAGCTAATCGATGTACAAGGTTTGGATTGCGACTTCCTTGCGTGCTCTGCTTATAAGTTCTTTGGTCCGCACGTGGGCATTGTTTATGGTAAGCGTGAGCATTTAGAAGGTTTTACTCCTTATAAGGTGGAGCCAGCAAAAGATATTATTCCAGGCCGCTGGGAAACTGGTACGCAGAGTTTCGAAGGGCTAGCGGGTGTGGTTGCGGCGATTGACTACATTGCTTCACTTAGCGAAATGAGTTCAGATACCCCACGTCGTGAGAAACTGGTTGAGGCGTTTGCACGCACAAAAGCGCATGAGATGCAGCTTAGCCAGCACTTTTTAACGCGTTTAGCCGAGTTTAAAAAGATTAAGCTTTTTGGTATCGAGTCACATGAGCGACTCGCTGAGCGTACACCAACGTTTGCTTTGACATTTGATGGCATCGAGCCACGTACCGTGTCAGAATTCTTAGGTAAAAAGCACATGTGCGTATGGGATGGCAATTTCTACGCCCAAGGGCTTTGCGAGCAGCTAGGGGTGATGGATAAAGGTGGGGTTGTTCGCATTGGTTGTATGCATTACAACACCATAGAAGAGCTAGATAGCTTGTTTGATGCATTCAGTGAGTTGTTAGCATAATACAAAGTGGGAGCTACGGCTCCCACTGCTCATTTAGGTTTCTTGCCCTTCAATAAATGCATTGAGCTTAGCAATACGATGGCTCATGCCTTCAATAAGCTTGTCTTTGATTTTTTCCCGGATCACATTGGGCAAGCGTGTTAGTGCATCTGGGGTTATTGCCAAGATGATGCTGTCTTTTAACGCTTGTGCGCTAGTACTGCGTTCTCGGTTAGTGATAAATGCACCTTCACCTAAAAATTCACCAGGACCAACTTTACCTAAATCATGGGCGGCATCTTGTTTAAAAATCAAAAACTCACCGCTTAGTACAATATACAGGCGATTGTCTTTTTCAAAGCGTTTGAAGGCATGACGCTCTTGTTGCACCAGATATAAGTGACCAAAAGACTCGAGTAACACCTGGCGCTCGGCAAGCGTAAACTCTTTAAAAAACGCTAAGCGATTGATGATCTCTAGTTGTTTAAACAGTGGGACATTTTCAAGCAGTTTCACAGGCTTACATAAGTTAGTACATTGTCTTTATTAAATAGTGGCGACTTTTTTTGATTAGAGCAATGATTTTTTATTGTCGCTTACACCAATCTACTTGATTATGTCGCCAACTATTTATGTGGATTGGTATATAACGATAAGCGACATGAGTTAAATCATTCTAGCAAGCGGGATCGTACGGCGAAGTAGGGCATGTCATCCCCTGATAGCTGATACAGCCTTTATTGTGTGGTGAGGTAACATCATAACCACCAGCAGCTTGCGGTGTAAGCTCATTTGCTAGCTTCTTGCTGTTAGATAAATGTTTTAGTGGTTTTTTATTCAATGTAATTTTCATCGTGATTCCTTTACAAAATGTAAGTTATGCCGAGTAACAAGATACGGCATAGTCCAAGCTACTGGTTGTTTGTGTGATTTTCAATCAGATATTATTCATTTTGGGAACTGGAGTAGTGGGGAAAAAGCTGAGTCATAATACTCAGCTTGTTGTCTAATCTTGAATATTTCTCTCTTTTAGCTTTCTGGTCAATGTATTGCGTCCCCAACCTATCTTTAACGCCGCATCTTGCTTATGACCATGACAGGCATTGAGTGCGGATTTGATTAGTCGTGTTTCTAATTGTGCCTGTACATCGGGCCAAATATGGTCTTTGCCTTTACGTAACTCTGAGTCTAACCAAGTTTGGAATGCGTCCAGCCAATTGCCATGCTCTAAGGCGTCAATCTGTTGTGGCTTTTCTAGCTCTTCGGGCAGATCCGCTGGGGTGACAAGTTCACCCGGGGCCATTACCGTTAACCAGCGGCAGGTGTTTTCCAATTGCCTAACGTTGCCTGGCCAATGATACGCCTGCATTTTTTGCAGAGCATGTTTGGAGATGATTTTTGGCTCGGCTTTTAGTTCCTTTGCGCTTTTTGCAAGAAAGTGATCGCACAGGGCGGCGATATCTTCAGGGCGTTCACGTAAGGCTGGTAGTTTTAACCTGACGACATTTAGACGGTGAAACAAGTCTTCACGGAATTTACCTTGCTTGACCAGTGTCTCTAAGTCTTGATGGGTAGCCGCGACGATACGGACATCGACTTTTACACTGTTGTGGCCACCAACCCGATAAAACTCACCATCGGCGAGTACGCGCAATAGCCGAGTTTGTACGTCCAGTGGCATATCGCCGATTTCATCTAAAAATAAGGTGCCACCGTCGGCTTGTTCAAAGCGACCACGGCGCATGCTGTCAGCACCGGTAAAAGCGCCTTTTTCATGGCCGAACAACTCAGACTCGACGAGATCTTTGGGGATGGCGGCCATATTGAGCGCGATAAAAGAAGCCTCTTTGCGCGGGCTGTGATTGTGCAGCGCGCCTGCCACAAGCTCTTTACCCGTGCCTGATTCGCCGTTAATCAATACACTCATGCTTGAAGCGGAAAGTTTACCGATGGCGCGGAACACTTCCTGCATCGCTGGGGCTTCACCAATAATGTCGGGGCTATTGGCTTTTTCACTGTGGCGTTTTTGCTTTTTAGTTTGCTGGCCTGCGCGAAATGCACGTTGCACAAGGGAAACGGCCTCATTTAAGTCGAAAGGTTTGGCGAGGTATTCAAACGCTCCCTTTTTAAATGCGTTGACCGCAGAGTCTAAGTCCGAGTGCGCGGTCATAATGATCACCGGCAGGTTTGGGTAGAGCCCTGCAATTTTATCTAACAAGGCCATGCCATCGATACCTGGCATACGTACATCTGAGATCAGCACCGCAGGTTGCTCATATTCAAGCGCGGTCAATACATCTTGACCGCTGGCGAAGCTCTCGGTTTCAAACTCAGCTCGCTTTAACGCCTTTTCTAAAACAAATCGGATTGAAGCGTCATCATCGACTAACCAAACTGATTTCATTGCACGTTTCCTGTTTCGGTGTTGTCAAAGGGAAGGTAGATACTGAACTCAGTGTGTCCTGGCCAACTATCGCATTCGATAAATCCTTGGTGTTGCTCGACCAAAGTTTGCGCGATAGAGAGCCCAAGTCCAGAGCCTCCTTCTTTATTCGTGATCATCGGAAAGAACAATGTCTCTTTTACCTCATCGGCGATCCCTGGACCGTTGTCGCTGATACGGATGAGTAATGCTTTTTTCAATAGTCGCTCACCATGATGCAGACGGTGTTTAATGCGCGTTGTTATGGTGATCGTACCGTCATGCTGTAGTGCTTGTTGAGCATTGCGCAGCATATTCAGCAGAACTTGCTGAATTTTGGCTTGATCTATCACGATAGCCGGAATACTGGGATCATAATCTTTTACCAAGGTGATATCGGCATCGCGCTCCAAGGTGGTTAACTTAATCACCGATTCTAACGCCTGATGGATATTACACGGCTCTTTTTGTGGTAACTGATTGGGTCCAAGCAATCTATCTACCAACTCGCGTAATCTATCTGCTTGCTCAATAATGAGCGTGGCACATTCTTCCCGTTCTTGTTGATCAGTTTCGTACTGCAATAATTGCGCCGCACCGCGGATCCCACCAAGTGGATTTTTTATTTCATGGGCAAGACCGCGAATGAGGTTTCGAGCTGCCTGAAATTGGTGCATTTGATTGGATGCTTGGTCATAACGCAGGGCATCATCAACACGGCGACATTCCACTAAAATATACGCCTTGTCTGCAAGGTAAATTCGTCTGGCATGCAGGCTTAGTGTCGCGACACGATTATCTACGAATACCACGTCTACCCTGTGTTGCTGGCAGTCTACGCCATCTTGTAGCACGTATTTAGAGAGCCGTGGCAGGTCTATATGATGATGATTAAACACACTATCAATCGCCAGTCCGACAAGCCGTTTTGTGCTGAGTCCCAGTAGTTCACTACTGCTGTAATTGGCATAGTGGATCATTAAATTTTGATCGAGCACTAAAATCGCGGTTGAGAGAGATTGCCAAACTTTATCCAAGTCAATCGAGTTATGTTGATCCATATATGTTCACCGTGCACCAATGTGGTGCAATGAGAATAGCATAGCTTTGCATCCATTGAAGTAAATTATTACCTAAGCTCAGAAACTAGGGGTTTTCGAACTCGTATCCTAAACTTGTTATTAATAAAGCATGCCAACTTTAAGGTGCCCACATTATTAATGCTTTGTGTCAAAAAATACATCTAGCTCGTTTTTGTGGGGGGAGCCTTTTTGTCACGTTCTGTATGAGCGGGTGTGACTTTCAAAGCGCTAAGTATGTTACCGAACAGATTAACTGCTTTCCTCCTCAAACCGCTAATTTACATCGGGTTACGAATGGCGAGAAAACTACCTTTACAGGTGTGATGCGGGTCGTCCAACCTAACTGGCGAGATAAATATTTATTGCGAACAAAGGCTGAGGTCTACTATCAAGTTCAAGTTGGTGAGCAAAGGTTGTGGATTGAACACAATGAAATGTCGAATTTGGCTTTCTTAATACCAGAGGAAATGAGCGTGGTGTGTTTGCAACTACTGGTTGCAAGCCAGTGTAGGTAAGCAATATCGCTTTAGTTATTTACGGTATTGCGGTGCAAAAAGAACTTATGAACATCACTTTGGGCGACTAACATACCTTTTTGATTAAACACTTTCATAACCACAGAATGCTCGCCGCGATCAATGCCCCGCAAAGCAAACTGAGTATTAGTTTGTTTTGGCCCTGTGGCTGTTCCATTGAGAAAGAGTTGCACGCTTAAACCTTGGGTAAATCTTGGCTCTATGGTGCCTGTTACGTATACGCTGCCGCTATTATCACGGATAGTTTGCTCATGCTCAGGAGAAGTGATTTTAGCTGTATATTGAATAGTTGGTGTCGTATCCGTTTGCTCGAGAATTTTAGTATCAACACTTGGCATGGTTAAGGCGCTGGCGTTGAGTTTGACTTCTTTTGAACCAGGCTGCGGGACATCCGAATAGACCCAATGACCGTTTTTGTCTTTCCAGCGATAGATTTTTGGATTGGACTCTGCTGCAGCATCAATGCTTGTTAGGGCTAGCGTCATGCTAACCGACATTATAAGAAACCACTGACGCACCACAAATCTCCACAGTAAACTACTGTTCATACTGTAGTATAGAGCAGTTGGAATTGCGAGTTACAAATGAATAATTCCCATAATGACAACATAAAGGCGAATTTCTTTAAGTTTTTGAATTACATTAAAAAAGCCCGTAACAACGGGCTTGAGAACACATATGATTAAGAGTGCCAGAAACGCATAATGAGTTTTGGCTCTACAAGCTCAATACGGCAGTATTGAGCGTAGTAGTCGGTTAGCGATTAAACGCTATAGTACATTTCGAACTCAACTGGGTGAGTTGTCATGTTTAATTTTTCAACTTCTTTCGACTTAAGTGTGATGTACGCATCGATTAGGTCGTCAGTGAATACGCCACCTTGAGTTAAGAACTCACGGTCAGCATCTAGAGAAGCAAGCGCTTCATCAAGTGATGCTGCAACAGTTGGGATTTCTGCTGCTTCTTCCGCTGGTAGGTCGTACAAATCTTTATCCATTGCATCACCAGGGTGGATCTTATTGCGGATACCGTCAAGACCAGCCATCAACTGAGCTGCGAAAGCTAGGTATGGGTTAGCCGCAGGATCTGGGAAGCGTACTTCGATACGACGACCTTTCTCAGATGGGATCACCGGGATACGGATTGATGCTGAGCGGTTACGTGCTGAATATGCAAGCATAACTGGCGCTTCAAACCCTGGTACTAGACGCTTATAAGAGTTTGTTGCTGGGTTAGTGAATGCATTGATTGCTTTAGCATGCTTAATGATACCACCAATGTAGTAAAGCGCTTCTTCAGATAGACCGCCGTACTTGTCGCCTGCGAAGATGTTTTTGCCGTCTTTAGCAAGTGATTGGTGGCAGTGCATGCCTGAACCGTTATCACCAACGATTGGCTTAGGCATAAAGGTTGCTGTCTTACCGTATAGGTGAGCCATGTTGTGGATAACGTACTTCATCTCTTGGATTTCGTCAGCTTTAGTCACCATAGTATTAAAGCGAGTCGCAATCTCATTTTGACCAGCAGTTGCTACTTCGTGATGGTGCGCTTCAACAACGTGGCCCATTTCTTCAAGTACTAAACAAGTAGCTGCACGCCAGTCATTAGACGAATCTACCGGTGCTACTGGGAAGTAACCACCTTTTACGCCAGGACGGTGACCTGTGTTGCCGCCTTCGTAGTCTTTGTCTGAGTTCCAAGATGCTTCTTCAGCGTCGATTTTGTACATAGAGCCAGACATGTCAGTTTTAAATTTAACATCGTCAAACAAGAAGAACTCTGGCTCTGGACCGAATAATACGGTGTCTGCAATACCCGTTGAACGCATGAACTCTTCAGCGCGTTTAGCTACTGAACGTGGGTCACGCTCGTAACCTTGGTGTGTGTTTGGCTCAACCACGTCACAACGAACGATAAGCGTTGTTTCTTCTGCGAATGGGTCTAGCTTTACACTTTCTGCATCAGGCATAAGTACCATGTCAGATTCGTTGATGCCTTTCCAACCAGCGATAGATGAGCCATCAAACATTTTGCCGTCTTCAAAGAAGTCTTCATCGGCTTGATGATGTGGGATCGATACGTGTTGTTCTTTACCTTTTGTATCTGTGAAACGTAAATCAACAAATTTTACGTCGTGCTCTTTAATAAAATCTAAAACCGATTGTGACATGTGTCCTCCGACTCGTTGGGTTATTTTTTGCTGCAATGTACTGCAATTGCACACAGATAAGCTTGATCTGTGCCATGTTTTTAAGTGTTTGATAAATATTGATTTTTAACTTTTAGGAAATTTGGGGGTTAGCTTGCTGCACTAACTTGGTGCGTAAATGTTTCATTATGGTGCGTAATGTTGGTGCAAGCGATTCCCTGTGATAGTCACTTTATCTTCGAGTAAGTGTTTGGAGTATTGGTATAGATTATGAAGCGCAACAAAGCAAAAATTAATTTAATCCGATAGCGGGGATCAGGGTCGTGTTTTAATAAAAAAGCAAGGCGCCTTGAGGGAGACGCCCTGCCTTCAGGGAGTTGATTTTATCGAAGCTCAGGCTAGTTACTTCTCAGCGCGTATAATGCGGGCTTAGTAATAACCCCGCTGGCGGCTAATACAGTTGTTGCAGCGGTAATTCCGATGATAAGCGACAGCGGCAATACAAATCCAAGCAGGGAGACACTAAACATGACCTCCGAGCTTGCTAGCCAAGCCATCGCTGCAACGGTTGCAAATGTCGCACATCCAAGAGCTGTAAAGATCACTTTGGTATTTTCTCCTAGTAATCCAAGTACAATACCTTTTGGCGACGCACCAATTGCCATACGCACTCCGAGTTCATAGCGACGCATAGAAACACCGTAATTGAGTACGCCATATATGCCAATTAGTGCGATCAGTAAGGTGATGGTTGCCAGAGATAGTGCAGCCCAACCTGCAACTTGGTGAATTGCGAGCGAGTTAGATAGCTGTTGAGACAAAGGTTGAATTTCAGCAACGCGCCAGCGTGTAGATATTTGCGCCATGGTTTGGTTTATGGATTGGGGAAGTATCTGCTGCCCTGTGTGCGTTTGAATAATAAACGCTGGTGTATAGGCTGACAGTCTGTCCACAGCCCACATACGAGCGGTATCAGGCTTATCTGGAATGGCTAAATTTTCACTAATACCGATGATTTCATACTGAATATGACGACGGCCATTGAGCCAATAAAAGCGTTTACCTATAGCGTCTCCTTGTGGCCCAAGTTGTTCTGCAAAGGCTTGATTAACAATAAGCACAGCTGATTGGCTATTCACTTCTTCAGTAGTGAAATTGCGGCCTTGTAGCAGACTAATCTCCATCAGTGGCAGGTAAGATTCATCAACGATGTTACCAGACACTGAATACTGCGTCTGGAATCCTGAATCAGTTGCAAGAAAGGTACTGAGCCCAAATTCAATCGGTGTGCCAGTAGTTAAGCTGACCGCTTTGAATTGTGGGTTTTGTTTGAGCGCAGCGGTAACATCTAGTAATTGTTGTCTGCGCTCGGCATAAAATGCATCTCTTTGTTCACGGGCTGGACGTTGCTCTACAAGTTGGTTGAGCTCAACCTCATAGCGTTCAGAGGTTGAGAAATTAGGTGATTGGTTGAGTAATCCCCATGCATTGATAAAAGTTTGCGAGCAAGCGAGTAATAATAGGCTGGCTAGAAATAGTTGGCTAAAAATTAAGGCTTTTCGGGTTTCTGTTTTGATTTGGATCCCGGTGCCTTTTCCGCTGCTTTGGAGTTGGCTATTGAGTTGCTTAAAGTTAATGCGTTTGCTCACAAGCCATGCACCGAGCGATGCCAATAACACGGCAAGAATTAAGCACAAGGCAACCGTGATGAAATTTGTGCTGAGGTTGAGTACGCCTGGTAGGTTATCAGCAGCTACCAGCCTAAGTAAGTAGTAGCATAATTCACTCACCGCGAAGGAAAGCATCGCGGCGCTGCTTGTGAGGATTAAGAGCTCGATAAATATGCCCCGAGATAAGTGGCCGCGTCCAGCGCCAAGCGCAGCCTTGATAGCCATATCACGTTGCTGATTTACCGCTCTGGCTAGAATAAGGTTAGCAATGTTGGCACAAGCAATGAGTAGCAGGCATAGTGCGCCTAACAGTAGCCAAATAGTTTTGCTGGCACTATCACCGTGGATTTTTTCTCGCAGTGGTAACAGCTCCAACGTAATGGTCATATCATCAAAGAAAGAAGAGCTGGCTGTTTGGGTTTTAAAACGGCTATTGTAATGCGTGGATAACTGGTGGTTGATAGTGGGAATGTCTACCGCCCCCGCTTTTTTAATCAACACGTGTCGATTAGGACCGGTGATCCCCCAGTGCTGAGCATCGCGGCGTTGAAATGAATAATAATCCCAAGGTAACCATACGTCAGTCAGACGGCCTGGAGTAAGCATTTCAGGTTCGCGATTTTGCTCTGATAGCACACCAATGATTTTAAAATTCACTTGGTCTATTTGAATAGATTGTCCGACGATATCGGCTGCTTGACCATAATATTTTTGCCAAGCTTGATAGGACAATACCGCGACTGGCTGCATTGAATTAAGGCCTTCGTCTGTGCTCGGTCCACGACCTAAGTGAAAGGTAAATCCAAGCATCGGCATAAATTCAGGGGTGGTGTAAGTGGTATTGACTTGCGGCGTTTCAACTTTACTTCTAATCACTTCTTCGGAGTAGCCAAATAGGGCGGTTTGTGACTCCGGCGTTTTTTCATTTTCATAGATCTCAAGCAGCATAGGTATCGGAGTGAAATCATCAAACTCCACTCTATCCTTGATATAGTGCACTGCTTTTGAAACGTAAAGCTGCTCAGCATTGGGGTAAGGCAACGACGCAGAGAGAATAGTAAAGTTTAAATTAAACATCGCCACAAGCGTACCTAGTGTGAGTGCTAGCGTAGAGATAATCGTGATGGTAAATACTTTTACTTTACTCAGAGAGTACAGACTGGCACTCATGTCTTTGACAAGCATATTACTTTCCTCGTTTCCATCATGGACTAAAACGTGTCAACGACTGCGTTGGCGTTAGTGTGTGTTTGGGGGGCCAGTATTTTGCCATCTAGAAGGTGTAGTTTGCGTGTCGCCATATCGGCATATCTAGGGTCGTGCGTCACCATACATAATGTCGTCCCTTCTAGGTTTAGCGTTTTCAACATGTCCATAACGGCATCACCATTTTTTGAGTCAAGGTTACCTGTAGGTTCATCAACAAGCAGTAATGCGGGGTTGCCGACGAGTGCGCGGGCAATAGCAATCCTTTGTTGTTGCCCACCTGAAAGCTGGTTTGGGCGATGTTTTGCGCGGTGTGCCATATCTACTTTTGTCAGACAGCTCATTACTGCGTGATCAATATCGGCATTGCTCATCGGGGTTTTACGATAACGCAATGGCAGCGCGATATTATCGTAGACTGTCAGCTCATCAATTAAGTTGAATGACTGAAAGATAAAGCCAATTTTTTCGTTTCGAATATGTGCAGCCGCCGCTAAAGTTAATTGGCTAATTTCAAGATCTTCAATTTTATAGCTACCATCTGTTGGCATGTCTAGCAGACCAAGAATTGACAGCAGGGTAGATTTACCACATCCAGAAGGGCCACAAATTGACACGAAATCACCCTTATATATTTCCAAGTCAATCCCACGCAATGCGTGAGTTTCCATTTCTTCGGTACTAAAAACTTTGGTGATCCCTGACATGGTTAAAATAGTTTCTTTCATAATCGTATCCTAATGATGATTTATTATTGAATGATCCGTACTTGTTTAGCGTTTTTATATGTACTTGTATCAGAGAGTATGATTTGTTGATTTGGGGTGACACCGCTTTCAATTTGCAAGAATTTGCCTGCATCAATACCAAATGACACTATCTGAGGGGTTGCGATGTCATTGTTTAACACAAAGAGCGTCTGCTGGCTGTGTGATTGAGTGTTACTTGGACGTTCAACATACAGTGCGTTCTTCAACTGATGTGTGCTAATTTGCGCATCTACGTTAAGTTCTGGACGCGCAGAATCAGGAACGCCATTGACAAAAGTGAGCTCAACTTCAATGGTGCCCTCTTGTACTTGCGGGCTGATCCTTGTGACTTTTGCTGGCACTTGTTCGCGGCGTGTATTGACCATAGCAAATTGACCTACCTGAATTTGTTCTGCTTTAGACTGAGATACTCTGACCAGTGCTTGAAGGTCGTTGGTACTACCAACTTGAGCAAGTTCTTGGCCAGCTACAACACTTTGTCCAAGTTCAACTGCGAGCCGTTGCAACACGCCTTCTGTACCTGCTCGGACTGTTAGTTTCGCTTCTCTTTCTTTTAACCGGGCGAAAAGAGACTGAGCTTGGTTGATCAGTTCTTGCGAGATGGTTAAATCTTCTGAATGTAATAGCTTTAGCTGTTCTATACGTGTTTGCTGTAGTTGTACTCTTTCTGACAGCTGCTGTTCTTCAAGCTCTGCGGTTTTTACATCAATGGCGGGGACAACGCCTTGGTCTCTGAGTGTTTGCTGAGCTTCTCGGCGCATGACTAACGATTGATGCTCACTGGTAAGCTCGGCAAGGGTGGCGACTTCCATTAATAACTCGCGCTGGTTTGCGAGTTTTTGTCTGCGAAAGTTTGCTTGTTGACGGTTTAGCTCCATTTCAGCACTTTCTAATTGCTGTAAGAGATCAGGGTCTTGCATCTTCAAAATGATGGTATCAGGCTGAACTTCACCACCGGGGCGTACTAAGATTTCATAGACGGTAGCCGGGTCTTGTGTGGTGATCAGTTTTTGTTTATTTGAGCGAAGCACGCCATAGCCGTCAACGCTAACATCTAAATCACCTTGCTTAACTTGTCCAACAATGATGGCTTGTCTTGGTAATTTGAACTCGTCCGATGTTGAGAATAGCTTAAGGCTAAGCCAAGCGAATATCAGCACTAGGGGGATTGCGATTACAAGTCCTAGCTTATGTAGCGGCTTTGCTTGTTTTTGTTTTAATACGTCCATCATCAGTTACCTTGCTTTAATCGGTTAACCAATGAGAGCAAACGATATGCCAAATTTTATCCTATTGTTTTTGTTGGTGTTTAGTGTTTTTGTTTTACCGGAAGGTCCGATTGTGGACGTGAGAATTCAAAAACTGGACTGAGTATATTGGGTCAGTTAAGTGGCACAGGAAAGGCGAGTTGGCAAATCGCTCCCTGTTTATCCTGACGATTGGTAAGGCTAATGGAACCAGACATTTGCTCGACAAAATAGCGGCTAAGGTAAAGGCCAATACCTTCCCCGGTTTGTTTGGTGGAGTAAAATGGCACAAATAAGTTATCGTAGTTGGCAACGCCGGTACCTTCATCAAGCACCTCCAAGATAGCAATATTGTCTTTTGTATATAGCTTCAGTGTAAGCACAGAGCCCGCGGGGCTCGCTTCTATGGCGTTCTTGATGATATTGATTAGCACTTGATTAAATAGGGTTGGGTCAACATGGAAGTAGACCGGAGAAAGTTCAATTTGCCACGCTACATCGGTGAAAAGGCCTTGAACGGTTTTGCTCACTTCTAACCCCGACAGACGTTTTATCTCTACTTTTATTGGTTGGTTGAGCTGGCTGTACTTATGGATAAAATCCTGCAAATGGAAGCACCGCTCAAGTACGATATTAAATGCTTCGTGATCCCTTGGGTCTTTTGCGCGAGTTTGTAGGCGTTCCAGTATGGCGGACACTGGGGTGAGGGAATTTCTTATTTCATGGCTAATCACTCGGATCAAGCGTTGCCAAGCTTGAAGCTCCTGATCGCGCAGTGCTTGCTGAATATCGATACAGACGACAAGATGATATGACTGACTCTGCTGAGTAAAGGTGCTGTGTCTAACTTGCCAGCGCTTGTTGTTCTGTATATCGATAAAATGCCACTGTGGAGAAGGAGTTAACCCTATCGCCTCTGGGTGGCTATATCGTAGGGTTTGCCATGGCCTTTGAAATAATTGAAAGCAGGCGTCATTGCCAAAGCACAGTTGCATACGCTGGTCGAAAATAAGCATCGGGGTATTTAACACACTGATCAGTTCAGCAACGAGGAAAGATTGCATATCTTCATCGGTTTTTTCACTTTGTAGCATATCGGAGAGCGCATTCAGCTGATTGTGAAGCTGGGCGACAACGCCCGAAGAAAATGTCGGTTTGGCTTTTAGGCTAAAGTCGCGTTTAAGCCATGCTTCGGCTTGGTAGCCACAGCGTTCAAACGATAGCTTACAACGATTGTAAAGCTGTTTTAGTAATAGTCCTTGGCAGACAATCAGGCCAACGATTAAGAGTAAGGTGGGTAGAGGCATGGAAATAGGTATGCGAATCCCCATTTGCCAACTGACGACACACACTCCCGCAATTTCAATGGCGATGAGTAGCAAAAACTTACCTACGAAATAGCGCGCCAAGGGTTCTTTAAATAAGTGCATATTTTTCAAGGCGTCGGTAGAGTGATTGCTTAGTGATCCCCAGTAACTCAGCAGCTTGTTGTTTGTTTCCTGCCGTATTAGTCAAAGCTTGAGTAATCAGTTGTTGTTCTGCTTGCTCCAATGTGATGAGTGGCAGCGACATGGAATTATTCGCATTTGGCTGTGAAGGCGTGCTCATATGTAAGTGCTCGGGGCCGATTTCACCCGTTTGTGTTAGTAGCACGGCGCGTTCGAGCAAGTGCCCAAGCTCTCTGGTATTACCTGGCCAATCGTACTGTTTTAGCTGATTTAGCGCTGTGGGTGTAAGCCAACATTGTGTTTTTCCATACCGCTGACCATGGGTTTTGATAAAGTGCTCCGCTAATAATTCAATGTCTTCAGGACGTGTTCGCAAGGGGGGGATTTCGATTGTGAAGGTATTGATGCGGTAGAAAAGATCTTGGCGAAACTCTGCTTGAGCGATTAACTGCTCTAATTTTGCATTCGTTGCACTGATGAGCCTCACGTCTGCGACTTCAGTGACGCTTGAGCCGACTGCTTCATATTCTCGAGACTCTAGCACTCGCAGCAACTTACTTTGTTGTGCAAGCGGAAGAGTGCCAATTTCATCCAAAAATAAGGTACCAAGATCCGCCAATTTAAACCGTCCTGCACGGTCTGATTTGGCGTCAGTGAATGCGCCTTTGGTATGACCAAAAAGCTCACTCTCAAACAGTTGCTCAGGGATGGTTGCCATGTTGACGGAAATAAATGGCTGCGCTGCACGCTGCGAGTGTTGATGTATCCATTGGGCTATTAAGCTTTTGCCAACTCCATTCTCTCCGGTTAACAGAATATTGGCATCCGTGGGAGCCATAACTTCTAGTTGCGTCATCAGGTGTTGCATGGCTTTGCTGCGCCATAACACAGGTTTAGCATTTCCAGCGAGGGCATGCTGAAAAGCTTGGCTTTTATTTTTTAGTTTATTGAGTTGTAATTGGCCTCTAATAACTTGTTCAAAGCGCTGGTTTTTCCATGGCTTTTCTAGAAAATCTGCCGCGCCCAGTTGCATGGCTTGAACCACAAGCTCAGTATGTGACCATGCGGTCATAGCTACAATAGGGGTGGTATTGCCTAGTTGCTGTTGCTGTCGTAGAAACCTGAGTCCCTCTTGCCCCGATGTAGAGTCTAGCTCAAAGTTCATATCGAGTAGGATCAAGCTAGGCTGGTGTTGTTCAAGAAAGCTGAGTGCTTGCACTGGATTTTCGACTTCTTCGACGGCTAGACCTAAATCTTCCAATACAAATCGCGCAGCTAATCTAACTTCTCTGTTGTCTTCTATTAGCAATATTTGTGGTTTAGCACTCACAGTAAGCTTCCTTGATTTATTATTATCATCCCAGTCACTACATTACTCTCCGCGAAGTGCATGTAATGCGGGGCGGGCAATAATATTTCTTGAAGATAGTAGCGTAACACCTGTGACTAAGGTGGTAACAGTGGCTAGTGAAATTAACCAGTGGATAGCGCTATCTATTGTAATAGGTACAAGCGTATCTTGAAGTGTCGCAATACTCAATAACACCAAGATAGAAGCGCACGCCGCTGCAATAATAGGGCGCAAATTATCTTGTAATACCAGTTTAAACACGGCAAGCGGTGTTGCACCAACTGACATTCTCACGCCTAACTCAAACCGACGTAACGCCACGCTGTACTTACATACACCGTAAATACCAAGTGCCGCAAGCGCAAGAGCAAATATCGATAGCATCAAAGTGAACATGCTAATGACACGAGCTTGCTGTAAGTGCGTAGCTAAAAGCATAATCGTGGACTGAAAGTTATAGACGCGCATTTGCGGATGGATACTTTTGAGTGTCTGATTTATTTCCGCTCGACTAATTGTGGCATGTGCTTGAGTTTCAATTAACACAAAGGGGTAACCAGTTGGCACTGAGGGGATGAAAATCCTTGCAATATTAGGTTGTTTAGGAAGATAAATATCCTCGACAACACCAATCACTTCAACGCTTTGTTGGCCGTTTCTAGGATATAGTTTAGCGCCCAATACTTGCCCTTGCTGGCGTAATTGCGTAGCTAGGGTCTGATTGACAATGACTACGGGCGCATTATTAATGGCTTCCTCATGAGTAAAAGTCCTACCGTCAATAAGTGTTGCGCCAAAGGTGGCAAAGTATGGCCAAGTACCAGCCGTACTTTGATATTCAAATGAGTTTTTTTCTATACCAGGTTCAAATTGCATTTGACGATTTGAAAAGCCCGGCAGCCAATAGGAAAAAGGGGGATAGCCGCCAATGCCTACTTTGGTTACCTGTGGTAACTTTGCTAACGAGTCAACGGCAGATAAAAGCAGTTGTGAACGCTCCTCGCGGCTCATCTGCTGTAGCAAAGTACCTAAGTTTAGTGCTACTTGATAGGTATTTTGTTCTCGTATCCCTGTATCACGCTGCAAATTTTGCCAGCTTGTTTGGAATATCCCAAGACAAATAGTGAGTAGTGACAGGCAAACAAATAATTGGAATGATATTAATAAAGTGCGGGTCATCGCGGAAATCTGAACGCCTGTGCCTTTACCACTGCTTTGCAGCTGTTGAATAATATGACGGTAGTTAAGTTGACGGCTTACTATCCAAGAAAGTAATAAACATAATAAGGTACTGACGGTAAAGGCGAAAGCAATAGTATGTGTTTCGAGTTGTAGCTCTTGCAACCGAGCGAGCGGGCCGACAACCCCTGATTTTAGTAGCCCTATGATCCCCTCTGCGATTAAAAGCGATAATGCTGCTGCGCTGATGAATAACAGCCCTAACTCTATCGCAATGTGGAAAAATAGATGATTAGGTTTGGCACCTAAAGCGGCCTGAACGGCAAAGCTTTTTTGTTGTTCGGCGGCACGTGAAAGCACTAAATTACAAATATTACTTAATGCGATTAATAGTAATACAGTGCTTCCGAGTAGCATCATTATACTCACTTGTGATGCTTCACCAATTATACGAGTTTTTATCGGTACAAATTCGAGTTGTACTTTACTATTAGCGAAAGTTTGCTCGCCAGCGGTTTGTTGTTGTAGTTGTTCATTCAGCCAGTTTTCAAGAGAAAGCTTTGCACGACGTGCATGTTGCACATCATGTAACTTTAGCAATTGATATGTCTGGATATTATTTCTTTGCCATGTTGGCGTTGGAGAATCATTATAGTCATAACTGATCCATACATCGGTGTGCCAGTTAGGTGTGGATAATATCGGTTCAATGAATCGCTCGTCGGTGACGCCAACAATTTTGAAACTCACCCCCTTAAATACCAATGTTTGGTCTAAAACGTTTGTATTTCCGCCGAAATAACGTTGCCACACTCGGTACGAAACGATCGCGACAGGTTGTTGGCTATCTATCCCTTCATCTACTGAAAAGTACCGTCCCAATGCCAGTGGTACATTGAGTATCGACATAAACTCAGGGGTGATCGCGCCTGTATTAAATGTTGGGCTGCTCGGTAAACTTTGTTCAACATCAATACTGATATTCTGAATGGCCATCACTTCGATATCGGAAAATTGTGCTTGCTTGTCATACGCCTCTATGCTGCCAGCATGAGGAATAAAATTGCTTTGCTTAACTTCATTATTGTCATCAACCAACGCGCCACGCATTAATACCAAGCGCTCTGCATCTGGATATGGGAGCGGAGCTGCGAGCAATTGATAGTTTAGGTTATACATCGCTACCAATGCACCGAGTGTCAGCGCGAGAGTAATTATTATTGTTAGGGTGTAACTGACATGGCAGCAAAGTTTTTGCCAGGCCATTTTAAGTGAATGCGTTACCATATTTACTCCAAATCCGCTCACATTGTGTATCGGTATGTTGTGATAGTTATTCTACTCTACAGGGGAAACAGCAACGCCTATGCCAAACTTACTTTATTGATATTAATGACATTTGTATTTTATTTACAAGTGTTCAGTCCATAATCGGACGATAAAAGGCCATAAATGGACTAGAGCTGCAATAGGATTGTGCTGAAGCGACTTAAGGTTGTTGATTTATGCGCGCACCAATCAGGATTATTGAAAAAAATGTTGGATAAACTTTCATCTGTCACATTAATAGTAGATAATACGCGACCTTTAATTCTCAATCGGGCAATCTCAACGCGCATTTTTGCGTAGATCGACTAGGATCACTGAGGGCCAACTTCACTGAGTAATAATATGAGCATCGAAAAGTTAAGAAATATCGCGATTATCGCGCACGTAGACCACGGTAAAACAACGCTTGTAGACAAGCTACTTGAGCAGTCAGGTACACTACAGCAGCGCGGTGGTAATGAAGAGCGAGTGATGGACTCAAACGATCTTGAAAGAGAGCGTGGTATCACCATCCTTGCAAAAAATACCGCAATCAAGTGGAACGACTACCGTATCAATATCGTAGATACTCCGGGACACGCCGATTTCGGTGGTGAAGTAGAACGTGTTCTTTCGATGGCTGACTCAGTATTACTACTAGTTGATGCACAAGAAGGTCCGATGCCACAAACGCGTTTCGTAACGCAAAAGGCGTTTGCTCAGGGTCTTAAGCCAATTGTTGTAATCAACAAAATCGACAAGCCGGGCGCTCGTCCTGATTGGGTAATGGATCAAGTTTTCGATCTATTTGATAACTTAGGTGCAACTGACGAACAGCTAGACTTTAAAGTGATCTACGCATCAGCAATCAACGGCTGGGCAACACTTGACCTAGATGAGCCGTCTGACAACATGGAACCAATGTTCCAAGCTATCGTAGACGAAGTTGAAGCGCCTAACGCGGATCCTGAAGGTCCGTTCCAGATGCAAATTTCTCAGCTTGATTACAACTCATATGTTGGTGTTATCGGTGTTGGCCGTGTCACACGTGGTTCAGTTAAACCTAACCAACAAGTGACTATCGTGGGTGCTGATGGTAAGACGCGTAACGGTAAAGTTGGCCAAGTACTGGGTTACTTAGGTCTTGACCGTCACGAAGTTGAGCTAGCAACGGCGGGTGATATCATCGCAATCACAGGTCTTGGTGAGCTGAAAATCTCTGACACTATCTGTTGTCAGAATAATGTTGAAGCACTACCGCCACTGTCTGTTGATGAACCAACAGTAACAATGACTTTCTCTGTAAACACGTCGCCATTCTCAGGCCAAGAAGGTAAATACGTAACTTCTCGTAATATCCTTGAGCGTCTAGAAGCTGAGCTTGTGCACAACGTTGCATTACGTGTTGAAGAAACGGATAACCCTGATAGCTTCCGTGTATCTGGTCGTGGTGAACTTCACTTAGGTATTCTTATCGAGAACATGCGTCGTGAAGGCTACGAGATTGCTGTATCTCGTCCAGAAGTAATCTTGCGCCATGTTGATGGTCAGCTAGAAGAACCGTACGAAACAGTAACAATTGACTGTCAAGACGAGCACCAAGGTTCTATCATGGAGCAGCTTGGTTTGCGTAAAGCAGAAATGACTGACATGTCTCCAGACGGCAAAGGCCGTGTGCGTATGGACTTCATGATGCCTGCACGTGGTCTAATTGGTTTCCAAACTGAATTTATGACGTTAACGTCTGGTTCTGGTTTGATGTACCACACGTTCTCACATTACGGTCCACACAAAGGCGGTAACATCGGCCAGCGTAAGAACGGTGTACTAATCGCTAACGCAGCAGGTAAAGCGCTAACAAACGCACTATTTAACCTACAAGAGCGTGGTCGCCTATTCATCGGTCACGGTGTTGAAGTGTACGAAGGTATGGTTATTGGTATTCACAGCCGTGATAACGACCTAACGGTAAACGCGCTTAAAGGTAAGCAGTTAACCAACGTACGTGCATCTGGTACTGATGAAGCACAAAACCTTGTGCCACCTGTTGTTATGTCTTTAGAGCAAGCTCTTGAGTTCATCGATGACGACGAGCTTGTAGAAGTAACGCCTGAAAGCATCCGTATTCGTAAGAAACTATTGACTGAAAGCGAGCGTAAACGCGCAAGCCGCCAAGCTAAGTAATAGTTGACCTGGGCTTGGGATAACAACTTATCTTGAAGACAGGTTACTTAGAATACAAAAAACGCCGCAATTTTTGCGGCGTTTTTTTGTGCTCCATTTACTAACTCTAAAATAAGCCGTACTCTTCCGTTTCTTCTGGCTCATAATTTTGTAAATGTTCAGGGCGGAAAATGGCGCTAGGGTCAATCAATACGCTGTGGCGTTTTCCCATCTTGACCAAGCCTTTCATCAATTTTTTGGTTTGCGCATCTATTTCAAAACCAATACTGGTCATTTCCTGCAGTGATTTAATATCGCTTTCATCACAGTGAACGTTATCTTCTACCTTATCGACAAGCAAACCGATATGCGGACTTTGGCCATCTTGAGTGGTAAAGACGATAATAGGTTTATGGTCGAGCATGATCTGATCACGAGCGGATTCAAATAATCGCATGAGTTTATTAAAAGTGGTGCTCTTTTCGCGAGCGAGCGTATCTATAGCCTCTTGTTTGTGTCCCTGTGCACACATCACTAATAGCTTATCTGCTAATGAATGTAGTTTTGCATGCGGTTCTTCGAAGCGTTTTAGAAGCGCTTTGAGGTCGTCATTTTCAGTTTTGAAGCCGTAATACCACTGCCCGAAAGCACATTGTTTTGGATCTTTGGCTTTAGTGAAGGGGACATCGTTAAAAATGCTTGCTTCGAGTGCGACAAGCCATTCTTTATGATCTTGCTCTCGCTGCTTTAGCATGCTGACCAATTCTTGATTGGTTTCGTAGGACGAGCGCTTGTTCAATATGATCCCTAAATCAAAAATAGGGGTCGGTACGCCCATGTAATCTTTGACACCCAAAAAGCTGGGGTTGTCATTGGGTAAATCCGTTAAATTTTCTTCGTAGCGTTCAGTTAATAGAATATCGAGGATTTGCAGTGATATTGTTTTTTTCCCGACGCGAAAGTTAATTAAATCCATGTCAGCCTCGCATATGGTCAGTATCAACTAAGCATAGAACATTATTGGAAAAAGGAGCGGTAAACTGGCAATTTCTTTTGCGCTGGCTGGAGCATAAATACCTCTCGAATAACGGAGTTATGCTCCAACTCCTGTTGTAATGCGTTTAGCAGACAATCGCTATCAATGGGCAGCTCACATTGCTGGATAGCAGTCGTCAATAAGTAAGCATTGAGATAGCCCTCAAAAACCTGTTCGTTATGGGAAAGTGTGGTATTGCGAACTGCCTCGCGAAAAGTATCACAAAGCTTGCCCTTGCAAATCGCAGGGTCGGGTACAACTTCGGTGACTAAAACTTTGGGTTTGCCTTTGAGTCTGGCAAACAGCTCATTTGAGGAAGCAAATGAAACCGTTGCGTATTGTGTTTCAAGGCCAACCTCCATCGCACGATTAATAAACTTAGACAGTGGCGTGTAGGTGCCTACCATCGCGAAGCCTTCTATTTTATGCTGCTGTGCTTGTTCAAGGGCTCGTTCAATATCATCTGTATTACGTCTAAAACGCGTTATCACAACGGGTTTTAATCCATGTTCCGCAAGCGCTCTGGTAAGGCTTTTTTCTACGGTTAGACCAAATTCATCGGCTTGAATGAGTAAACCCACCCGCTTTAGCTTTTGTTCATCGATAAAGTAGCGGATGATATCTTGTGCTTCTTTATTGTAGCTAGTGCGGAGGTTGAAGACATTAAATGTATGTGGTTCTTGAAGAAACTCAGCGCCAGTATATGGCATAAGAAAGGGAACCTTAGAGTGCTCTAAAATCGGCTTTATGGCATAAGATGTGGGGGTGCCCATTACGCCAAACAATGCATCGACCTTATTTTCGTAAACGAGCTTACGAGCATTGGTTACGGTTTTGTGTGGCTCATAGCCATCATCCAACACCTGCAACTCAATCGCAGCTGCACCGTTCGCTTTGTGCTGATTATAAAAGTTAAAGTGTAGCTCGGCACCCGCTTTCAGTTGTTGACCGATCTCTTTTGCGGGCCCTGAAAGGGCAGTAGACATGCCAATTTTCACCACAGATTGAGCGGATACTGTAAAATTCAGTACAGCAGAAGCAAAAACGAATAGTAAAAACTTAACACCGAAAATACTCATATACTTGCTGCACTGTCTCTCTTAGCGTTGTGGTGAGGGCCTTTTTACCAGATAATCCAAGCAAATTAAGTACGACTTGGGTCGAATGTTGCTGTAATATTAGACGAATTACTAATGCTTTGGAAACTTTAGTTAAGTTTTTAAGTAATCGAGGATCGGTTGTGATCAGCTGCCATATAAAAGGACATACTTGTTGCTCAACCGGATTGCTGTTACGTAAATAGTGCAAATAATCCAGCTGCTCATTAGTTATATGTTCAAAGGGTAAGGTCGCTAATAGTGCGCTCACCACCTCAGTATCTAGTTGTTGATAGTGCGAGCGTAACTGATAGAAAAAAGCTTGTTTAAATATTCGAGTATAAGTGTTGTCTAAGTCGCCTCGGACTTTTTTGAACATCAAAACCGCATACTCACCACTGGCCTTATCTTGCTTAAACCCCAGTTTCATTGGCTGATAGTGACGTTGTGACCAAAACGAAAGCAATGGCGCTGTAAGGCCAAAACTGGTTCCTATGTAACTGATATCTTCTGGTAATGTGGTTTCAAAGAACGCCAGTAGGCGACGGCCAATCCCTTGCTGTTGTACATCTGGGTGCACGGCTATTCTAACGATCCTTACGCTTTTTTCGGTGACAAACTGGCTATCACCAAAGCTTGTTGTTAGCTGCTGCGCCATGAGATGGCCTGCGGGTCTTCGCTTTCCCGCTAGAATATCTTCTGCGAGATCTGAAGCGAGTCCGCCTTCGATAACAGCAAGGCAAATTCCTATTAGCTCGTTATTGCAAAATGCACCTTGTAAATGCAGATCGGGTGCATCTAATAATTGCCTTAAATCATCCACGCTGGTTTGATAATGGGCTAATACGAGCAGTGAAAAAACTTGCTCAAGTAACGAGCTATTTTCTATCAACTCACTCTGGGAAATAGCACGCATTGTGGTTGAGGAAGTGAGTATGGGTGATGTCGCTTTACACTCGAGTACAAATAAATCCCTGATCTGCTGCTCCAGTGGATCATTCGATGCGTAACGAATAGGAGTCGATAAGGTGAAATCAAGATAACTTGGGTAATGTGATTCTAAGTAGCGTTTAAACCGTAAGGTGTAGCCTCTACCATTACCCTCATAACCAACTAAGGTGCTGGAAAAAATGCAGCGAAAGCCAAGTTGAGCGACTTGTATTAAAAATGGAACCGGCAGGGCGGCTGCCTCATCTACCAAAATAACCGTATTGCTATCAAGTGCAGAGGCTTGTTGTAGTAACGCATCTGGTGCCACATAGCTGAGATTAGCCAGCTTCTTCGTTTTTACATCAACCTCGGTATTGAGTGCTTGAGCAAGCATGCTAAAGCAACTATGCAGAGCATGAAGGTGACGGCTACAAATAACAAATTGTTGCGTAGGATGCTTTGATGCCAAGAGGCCTAATAGCGCACTCTTTCCCCTGCCTCTGTCAGCGCTTAGTAATACAGGTGTTTGCTGGTTTTCCAATGCTGTGGAGAGTTGTGTCAGTACGTTTTGTTGCTCCTCAATACCACAAACCGCCGAACTTGCAGCAAGATACGCTAAGGGCAGTTGAACCCCAAAGTGCTCACTGATATGCCAAGCTGGTTGTTGCTGCCAGAGTTGTTGCCACCTTTTTAAAAAGTAGCTACGTATGGGCGTTTGCCCCTCTGAGCACCAGCGGGTAATTGTAGGGTCTAGCCAGTGGTCGAGTTCATCTACCTCGGGAAGTAACAACAGCAGTAAGCCGCCTGCCTTTACCGTGCCCGCAGCAGCTGCGATTTTGTTAGGCACAATACCGCTAAAGCCATCGTAGACTAGATTACTAAATTCTTGTCCGAGTATTTGGTGTAAATGCTCGGGCCAAACGGCATTTTCTAATGTCTTACTGCTACTTAGAATAAGATTATCGTTTGAGTTTGCTAGTAGCTGCTGACACTGCGCGTAACACCAAGCTTGACTGCCGGTGATAAGCAAGAGTTGCCGATGGCGGGCATCGGCAAGCTGAGAACGTAATAGCGGCAGATTAGAGTGCTTGAAGTCTTGCATAGGCGGTTACTAACCACTTACTACCAACATCATCAAAGCTAACTTGGATGCGTGATTGAGCACCTGCACCTTCATAGTTAAGCACTGTGCCTGCACCAAATTTGGCATGCAGGACACGCTGGCCTAAATTAAAGCCGCTATCTTCAAAGGTCGCGTGACTGATTGATGGGCTGAATCGACCCGAGTTAGCCGGACGAGAAATTTGCGTTTTAATCCGAATTTCTTCCATGCAGTCTTCAGGAATTTCACGTAAGAACCTTGAAGGGCTGTGATGTTTTTCTTGACCATACAAGCGGCGACTTTCTGCGTGGCTAATGTAAAGCTTATCCATGGCACGCGTCATACCGACGTAGCACAAACGGCGCTCTTCTTCCAATCGGCCCGATTCTTCATTACTTTGTTGCGATGGGAACATGCCTTCTTCCACCCCAACCATAAAGACCAATGGGAACTCGAGACCCTTGGCCGAGTGCAGCGTCATCATTTGTACCGCGTCTTCGTGCTCGTCAGCCTGGCCTTCGCCTGCCTCCAAAGAGGTATAGGCTAAAAAGCCTTGTAATGGTGAAGTAAAATCTTCATCGATAGGCAGCTCATACTGACCACAAGCACTGATCAATTCTTCCAAGTTTTCCACTCGAGCACGGCCTTTTTCGCCTTTTTCGGCTTGATACATTGCCATGAGACCTGACTGCTCAATGGCTGTCTGCGCTTGTTGTGCCAGTTCAAGCTCGGCAATTTTATCGTCGAGCTGCTCGACTAATTCAATAAATTTTGTCACCGCCGTAGCAGCTCTTCCAGCTAAATGCTTTTGCGCAAGCACAGCTTTGGCTGCATCCCAAAGTGAGAGTGATTCGTGACGTGCACAATCGCGAATATGACTTAATGTTTTATCACCAATACCACGGGTAGGCGTGTTTATCACACGCTCAAATGCCGCATCGTCATTACGATTACTAATAATGCGCAGGTAGGATAAGGCATCTTTAATCTCTTGACGCTCGAAAAAGCGCATACCGCCATAAATACGGTATTTTAGCCCTTCTTGAAGTAAGGCTTCTTCTAACACCCGGGACTGTGCGTTGTTTCTGTAGAGTACGGCGCTGTCGCTGAGCGCATTGCCAGCTTGTAACCAAGATTTAATTTTGCCAACCACAAAGCGTGCTTCATCAAGTTCATTAAAAGCGGCGTAAATTGAGATCGGCTCGCCTTGGTTACCGTCGGTCCAGAGACTTTTACCCATTCGTTCGGCGTTGTTTTCAATGAGCGCATTGGATGCTTTTAGAATGGTTGCAGTAGAACGATAATTTTGTTCAAGTCGGATCGTTTCGGCGTTAAAGTCGTCCAGAAAACGTTTGATGTTTTCTATTTTTGCACCACGCCAGCCGTAAATACTCTGGTCGTCATCCCCTACGATCATGATATTGTTGTCACTACCTGCAAGCAGGCGTAGCCACAAATATTGAATGCTGTTGGTATCTTGGAACTCGTCCACTAGCATATGGCGGAAGCGTTGTTGATAGTGACGTAGCAAGGTAGGTTGTTGCTGTAATAGCTCGTAGCAGCGCAATAGGATCTCGGCAAAATCAACAAGACCGGCTCTATCACAGGCATCTTGGTAAGCACTATATACATTCAACATCAGCTGTTCATTGACATCGTATGCTTGAATATCTTTGGGTCTTAATCCTTCGTCTTTACGCGCGCTGATATACCAGCTTAACTGCTTAGGTGGCCACTTTTTCTCATCGATATTCATGGCTTTGAGCAAACGGCGGATCATTCGTTGCTGATCATCGCTATCTAGAATTTGAAATGATTCTGGTAATTTAGCTTCACGGTGATGGGCGCGTAACATGCGGTGGGCTAGGCCGTGGAAAGTACCTATCCACATGCCACCAACAGGGCCATTGAGCGTCGCTTCAACACGAGCACGCATTTCTTTGGCTGCCTTATTGGTAAAGGTTACCGCGAAAATACTAAATGCAGAGGCGTGCTCAACTTGCATAAGCCAAGCAATACGATGAACGAGTACTCGTGTTTTACCTGACCCCGCACCTGCGAGCACTAACATGTTTTGCAGAGGCGCGGCGACTGCATCGCGCTGTTTGTCGTTGAGGCCGTCGAGTAATTCTGATACGTCCATTGCTTTGCCTATTTGCTCAAATGATGGCAAGTATACCGAGTCGTTGCCGTAAATCCCAGCATATCGCAAAGCAAACCTAACCGAGAAAAGATAACATTATGATTTATAAAGAAACATAAACTGGTTTTTTATACAGTGTTTATGTTTATTTTTGCAAAACGTCCTTCAACCGATTTTGTACCTCTGTTACCAATAAATCGGGTTGGAATTTTGATAGAAACGCATTACAACCCACTTTTTCGACCATGGCATTATTAAAGCTGCCACTGAGTGAGGTATTGAGAATGACATAAAGGTCTTTCAGGCGACTGTCATTGCGAATTTCATAGGTGAGTCGATAACCATCCATAACTGGCATTTCTGCATCGGTGATCACTGCAAGTAATTCTTTTTGTACGTCGATACCTTCGTCGGCCCAGTGCTTTAACACATTGAGCGCCTCTTGGCCGTCAGTTGCTGGGATGATTTCTATGCCTAATTGTGCCAAGGTATCGGCAACTTGACGACGAGCGGTCGGCGAGTCATCGGCATGTAGAATTTTGCGGCCATGAAACTCGTTGATGATATCTTTATCTAGAATGTCTTGCGGGATCTCAACTTTGTATTCAACGATTTCGGCAAGTACCTTTTCTACATCGATAATTTCAACGATGTGTTCAACGCCGTCACGTTTGATTTTAGTCAGTGCAGTGAGATAGTGATTGCGGCCAACAGACTTAGGGGTTGGCATAATATCGGACCACGTAGTATTGACGATTTGGTCAACTTTACCAACTAAGAAGGCCTGCACTGAGCGGTTGTATTCTGTGATCACTAGGTTGCAGTCTTTGTCTCGGTCGCATGGCGGCATGCATATCGCTTGTCGTAAATCGATAACCGGAATAGACTCGCCACGAATATTGGTTACGCCACATACTTTAGGGTGTGCATTGGGCATTTTATTGAGATGAGGGAGCTTAACAACTTCTTTTACCTTGAAGACGTTGAGCGCAAAAAAGTGGCGGCTATGAAGATGAAATAATAGCAACTCAAGGCGGTTTTCACCCACCAGTTGTGTGCGTTGATCTACTGAGGCCAATACGCCAGCCATGTTAACCCCTCATTACTTCTTGTAACCTTTTCTAAGACTATATCAAAGAAGTCGATATGTCGTGTTGTTTTTTGGCTAAAATCTGCAGTAAGGTAGCAGTATGTATTTGATAGGGAAGCAATATGCCTATAATTTTTAAGCGTTTAGTTGTTTTGATGCGGGCTCATGTGGATAAGGCCAGCTGGCAACTGTTATTTATGGCAACGCTCATTCATATGTCGGTGACTTGGGGGTTGTTATGGCTCAGCAATGAATCGGCATTATTGCCACTGAGCACGTTCTTTTATTACTACGTAGTGACGACTTCAACAGTTGGCTACGGAGACTTTAGTGCAACAACGGATTTTGGCCGTTTAGTCGTTGCCATTATACAGATCCCATTTGGCCTTGCGCTATTTGGTGTGTTATTGGGAAAAGCTGGACAATTTGTGACGTATTGGGTGAGAAGAGGCATGACAGGGGAAAAAGACTTTGCACATTTGCAAAACCACATCGTAATTTTTGGTTGGCATGATGTGAGAACGAAAAAAATGGTGGACTACATTTTAGGTGACAATAAACGCGAAGATAGAAAAATCGTATTGGCCGTCACCGAGGTCATGGAGCATCCGCTGTTGAGCTATCCAGAAGTCGCATTTGCGCGGTTAACCAGCTTTACTGATGACGAACAGTTAAGTCGGATTAACATCGAGCGGGCTGACAAAATCATCATTGATGGCGATGATGATAACCAGACATTTACCACCGCGCTAAAGCTTAGCCGAGTAGTAAAATCCGAAGCGCATATTAGCGCGCACTTCTTGGACGATAGCAAAGCGCTGCTTTTAAGAGAGCATTGTAAAAATGTTGAATGCTCAGCATCTATGTCTGCGGAAATCTTAGTGCGAGCCATGCAAGACCCAGGCTCAAGCCGAGTACAAGAGGAATTGCTGTCGACGCTACACGGCGATACGCAATTCAGCTTAGCCTTACCTGCAGAGGTAAGCTGTTTAACCTTTGGTGATATTTTTGGTTATTTTAAACAGCATCATGATGCGACGTTGCTCGGTGTTGCGCACGATATAAATGCGCTAGACATGGATCTAAACCCACCTTTGGATTACAACATCACAGGGGGAGATATTTTGCACTATATTGCACCACAGCGAGTGCTTGCATCAGAGGTTGACTGGTCATCACTATGTTCGAAGAACTCTTCTTGATGATTGCTGTTGTGTGCGCTTACTTACTTCCTGTCGCTTTAGTTGCAGGAAGCAAGCGCAGCAAAGGGCATGAAAAAAACGGCTGGCTGATAGGAACGCTACTATTTTCTTGGGTCGCTTTACTGCTATATATCAGCATAGTGCCTAAACACGGGCGACAAAAAGGCAAAGCAAAACGTTAGCTTTGCCCCGACATCTCTAAAATAACCTGCCACTCAGGTTCGATGATGGGCATGATGGATAACCGTCCCCCTTTTTTTAAAGCCAGCTCGGTGAGCGCATTGTTGGCTTTTATCGCCTGCAGGGTCACCGGGCGTAGGTGCTGCTCGTATGCTAGAGTGACGCCTACCCAGCGAGGGTTATCGGTGCTTGATTTGGCATCATAATAATCACTGCTTAAGTCAAATTGGTGTGGATCTGGCTCTGCTGCTTTCACCACTTTGGCAATACCGACAACCGCAGGCACTTTACAGCTTGAGTGGTAAATAAACACTGAGTCACCTACCTTAACCTCGTCGCGCAGGAAGTTTCTTGCCTGATAATTACGAATTCCCTCCCAAAAAGTTTGCTGCTCAGGCGCGTTTTTTAAGTTATCAATGGAAAATGCATCGGGTTCTGTTTTAAACAGCCAATAAGCCATATGGGTTAGTCCAATAGTTTGAGTTATGATGTATTATACTCATTTGAGCAATATACTTGGTTTGCTACCAGTCCGAGTCTTACTTGGATTTGGTAAAAGTATTATCTCATTATAACGACTATCGCCAGTTCTACTAGACGTTCGGAGTGCAACATGAGTCAAGTGTTACAAAATCTGTTGGATTTACTCAGCCTTGAAGAAATTGAGCAAGGGATATATCGAGGTCAAAGCCAAGACCTTGGTTTTCCTCAAGTGTTTGGAGGTCAGGTGATGGGGCAGGCGTTGTCCGCAGCAAAATACACCTTACCAGAAGGGCGCTTTGTTAACTCGCTGCATTCTTACTTTTTGCGTCCTGGTGATGCGAGCAAGCCCATTGTCTACGATGTCGAAAACATTCGTGATGGTCGCAGTTTTAGCACTCGTAGGATCAGTGCCATTCAATATGGTAAGCCGATATTTTACATGACTGCCTCTTTCCAAGGGGATGAGCCGGGCGTTTCTCATCAATCTTTGATGCCGGATGTGCCAGAGCCTGAAACGTTAAAGTCATCACTCCACTTTTATCAAGAACATGCGGACCTTATTCCAGAATCTCTTCGAGCGAAATTTACGCAAGAAATGCCGCTGGATATGCGCCCTGTAAACTTTCAAAATCCATTTAAACCCAAAAAACAGGACCCAGTGAGAAATGTTTGGTTTAAAGCCAATGGTGAGATGCCGGACGACAGAAGGATCCACAACTATTTGCTGGCTTATGCTTCAGATTTTGAATTTTTACCAACAGCACTACAACCACATGGTTTGTCGTTTATGCAGCCAAATATGCAAGTTGCGACAATAGACCATGCGATGTGGTTCCATCGTCCGTTTAGAATGGATGAATGGATTTTATATAGCGTTGATAGTCCGAGCGCGTCTAATGGCCGAGGCCTAGTACGTGGCCAATTTTTTAACCGCCAAGGTGAGTTAGTTGCGTCGACTATTCAAGAAGGCGTGATGCGCCAACGCTAATTTGTTGGAAAGTGTATGGCGCTTTTTAACAGTAATCTTGCTTGGTGCTTTGTACTGCACTAAGCAAAGTATAAACTTATAAAATTATAAGCCATTGCTTGCAGAGGGTTTTCCTGTTTATTGATGGCCGTTCCTAAAGTCGTCTGCACTACTTTTTCCGGTGCTGTACTCGGTTTGATTTTGCACTATCTTTAAAATTCCATCTAGATGTAGCGTTATTGCATTTTTCCCAAACAAAAATTAACACTAAAGTCAGCTAAATTTATCTACATTGTTATTAACAAAACGAATCGTCACGTCACAGACAGACACATATGACTCTAGGAGAATGATAATGAATAAACCGCTCGCCACTGTAATTGCATTGACGTTTGTCGGATTAACCGCGGGTTGCGCAACGGAAGCATCAAGAACGGTAGAAGCACCAAAAGTGGCCTCATATAATCAAGTTTACAATGGCCCAAAAAGTCAGTTAGCGGTTGGTAAATTGCAAAACCGTTCAGCTTTTCACAATGGGGTGTTTAGTTCAGGACCGGACCGCTTGGGCTCTCAGGCTAAAACTATTCTGACCACCCATTTACAGCAGAGTAATCGCTTTATTGTTTTAGATAGAGAAAACATGACAGAGATAGCCCAAGAAGCTGGATTTGCTGGTGCAAAACAAAGTATTAAGGGTGCTAACTTTGTGATCACGGGAGATGTTTCTGAGTTTGGTCGAAAAGAAGTAGGTGATAAACAATTATTCGGTATTCTAGGTAAAGGAAAATCGCAAATTGCTTACGCTAAGGTAAATCTGAATATCGTTGATGTGACTAGTTCAGAAGTCGTGTACTCGGTGCAAGGAGCTGGAGAATACAGCTTATCTAATCGCGAAGTGGTTGGTTTTGGTGGCACTGCAGGGTATGACTCAACGCTAAACGGCAAGGTACTGGATTTAGCCATTCGTGAGGCCGTTAATAACTTGGTTAGCGGCATCGAGAAAGGCGATTGGAAGCCTTTATAGACAATCCCCACAGCTAATCTAAACCTCAGGTAAATTATGAAGCAAACGATATTTGTGGCGACTTTACTATTGATATTGTCTGGGTGTCAGAGTACGACACCACAATATTATTACGGTTCTTACGAACGTAACCTCTATGAGTTCTTTCGAGGTGATGGGCAGTCGCTTGAACAGCAGATCAGTCAGTTAGAGTCAAGCATTGCGCGCGCCGAAGTAAAGCAGATAAGTCCAGCACCAGGCATGTATGCGCATCTCGGTTACTTATATTTAATGCAAGGGGATGACAGCAAAGGTTTTGCGTATTTTGAACAGGAAAAACAACTGTATCCTGAGTCCAGGCAATATATCGACTTTTTACTAAAAAATGCACAGGGAGAATAAGATGAAATGGATTAAAGCGAGCTTGGTGCTTTTGACTTTTGCCTTATTGAATGGCTGTGCGACGGCTCCTAAGCAGGATTACAGCGCTTTTATTCAAAGCGATCCTAAGTCGATACTGGTGTTACCGCCTATCAATAATTCCAATGAGGTGGTTGCGCCTTACGGGGTCATGGCGACAGTGGTGAAGCCACTTGCAGACTCTGGCTATTATGTTTTTCCAGTATCTTTGGTCAATGAGACTTTTAAAAATAACGGCTTAACTGTGGCTCATGATGTTCACAATGTTGCGATAGACAAGCTCTATGAAATCTTTGCTGCCGACGCTGCTTTATACATAGAGATTCAAGATTATGGTACGTCATACGTTGTATTAGATAGTGACACTACAGTCGCGCTATCGGCAAGGTTGGTTGATTTAAAAACTGGCCAAGTAATTTGGCGTGGTAAGTCAAAAGCGTCAAGTAGTGAAGACAGAGATGACCGTGATAACAGTTTGGCTGGCGCATTGATTGGCGCGGTACTAAATCAGGTGATTGAAAGCACTTCAGATAAAGGATTTGAAGTTTCACAGAAAGCATCACAGAGATTATTATCAGCGGACTCAAGCAGTGGTTTGCTTTATGGCGTGCGCTCACCTAAGTATGGGCAGCCGAAGTGAGCCACTAATCCCAATAATAATTGAACTGTAATGAAAGTCGGGATGTTTCTGCATAGTCCCAACCAATTCTTACATCGGATTGAGGCGAAAGCTGGTTTGCGAGCTCAAGTTTGATATGTGCTGCGTGATGAGTGTTTTTCGAGATAGAGGTTCTGAATGCAAAAGAATTATTTAGCCTTGAAAGTAAGCCAACTTCAATACCTGGGCTGAGATAGTAATTGTTATTTATAGAAAAAGTTTCTATTGTTGCGAGAGCAAATGTGATGCTGCTAGCATTTAGCAGATGGGCGTAGCCTGCAGCAGTATTTAATCCAACAAAAGCGCAATCATTACAATAAGCCTGCAGCTTTTCATAGCCTAAGCGTAGGCGCCAAGCCCAGTTTTGGTTATCAAACCCTTTTGCATAGCTTGGATTAAAGGACTCTAAATCCAGCACGTCAAACTTGTAAATATCAATGTCGTTATCAGCTAGCGCAAGTTCTACATCCAGCATTTCTAAGTTTGAAAATTTAACTCTAGCAGTGTCTGGAGAAAGCGAATCAAAATATGTCAATCTAAAGCCAAACCTCGCGGTATACTCTGAATCGGACTGTGACTGAATGGCTAGGCTTACTTTCGACGGTTTTGTTGCTAAGTGTGGTGCTTTGTCACTTGGTGTTATAGCCAAGAGAGATTTCGCCTTACTGATGCCTGCTGGAAGCTTTATTCGTTCTTTTAGCAATACACGTTTAAACTCGCTGTTGCGTTTCTCGTCTCTTTCTAAGGTAAGTTGCAGCTGTATAAAGCTCATCAATACTTCAAGTAATATTACTTTTTGCTCAGTTGGAAGCTGTTGATACTTTTCATTATTAAAGTCTTTTTGATGGTGATAAAGATGGATTGCCAACGATCTGAGCTCAGGACTTAATTTTTCATATAGGTTGTAGAACTCACTGCTTGTTGAAGGAATATAATGAATCGCTGACACTAAAGAATTATCTTGGTGCTTAGCTTGATTCAATCTATCAAAAATAGTGACAGGGATCACCCAAGGCGGTAGGTCAGCCGTTAATGGCTTATCAAGCACAAGTTCAATAAGTTGTGCGATATGAAATGCGCAATTTTCGTCAGCAAAGTAATAATCAAATTGAGCGTTTAGTAATTCCCAAAGGTGTTTTGTAATAAATTCGACTTCATCTGATGTTAAATTTAATTTGTACTCCCAAAGGTCACGCAGCTCGTCCGCACTGTAGTTATGGTGATGATGAAAAAAGCGCTGATCTGAAAAGCCAGCCTGATAGCCGCCAAATAATCCTTTAGTTATATAAACTAACCCATTCTCTTCCTCTGGAACGATTGCGCCATAATTGACACTCCGGTCTAACAGGATATTGTGAGCTGATTCAGAGCCGATTTTAAGTAACATATGCCCATACAGCGAGGCCGGGTTGCTCATGTATCCAGAGGCAAACACTAAGCTGATAGAATCCCAGTCACCTTCATTTTTCCATTCATCAAAAGCCACGCAAGCTGGCGCTTTTGGCAACGAAACGCCTTGGGATCTTAGCCACTTGGCTCGAGCCGGAAATTGGCACTGTGAACTAGGCTCACGTTGAAAAGCTGCAATAGTTGCATTAAGTTCGTTAGCTGGTGAAAATTGGGTGTGATCAGATAGAAAAAAAGAAGCTGATTTTATTAAACTGTGGCCATCTTTCTTTAGGTGGAGAAGTTTTTGCCACGTTGTGTTTTGAGCCAGCTCGTTGGTATCAAAGCTTAATGTGGCTGTACTATAAAACAGTAAGCTGTAAGCTGTATATTTAAGAACGGTCTTCATCAAAAAAGTGAGCACAGCGCTAGATGTGCTCACCTATGCTATTTAGCTTGCGTTACACTGAGCTGAGTAGCTAGTCGAAACGCGAGTTTCTACGATGTTGTATAGTGCTTCAGCGTTATTTGCAGGCTGCGCTGCGTAGTCATTTCTGATAGCGGTTACGATGTCAGCTGTTGCTGCTGCGTCACAGCCACGTACTGCTAACATCGCAGATACGTATTCACCTTGGCCTTCCGCAATTTCTTTCTCAAGTGTAGGGAATGTTTGCTGAATAAACATTGCAGTTTTTACTTCACGACCAGCACAAGATTCTACAGATGAAATCTTTGTAGAAACAGCAGTCGTACCAAGGTCCCAAATGATATTCGAAATTGCAGCAGCAGCACCATTATCTGGGAAGATGATTGCACCGATACCACATTCTTGCCAAGGGTTTACAGAATCAGAAGCGTGTGCAGCTAGAGGGGCAGTCATTGCGCCAACGACGATCGCTGCAGCTAGAGTAGTTTTAAACATTTTACATCCTATAGTTGTTTTTATTTCGCCTAGTCTTCAAAGGCGGAACGGGATTCTATAGGTTAATTTCTAATTCCACAACAATAAACCTCCCACACTTGTAAAATTGTGTAAATGCCTCAGGCGGCTTTAGGCTACTGCTGCTATATTCAATACACTTGAATGATTTTGGTGCTTATCATGGCAATAATTAGTGAATTTAGACCCGGTTATTTTTGTTGGATTGAATTGTGTTCAAGCGATTGGCAGTCAGCAAAACCCTTCTATAGCCAACTATTTGATTGGCAAATTCTAGACCAACCCATTGGTGAAGATTATTATTACACCATGTTGCAAAAAGAAGTCGATGATGTCGCAGCGATGTATCAGATGACCGCTGAACAACAACAGGGAGGCATGCCTAGTCACTGGCTTGCTTATGTGGCGGTAGACAATGTCGATGAATGTCTAAACAAAGCTAACGAACTCGGTGCTGAAGTGCTTGCAGGCCCTCATGATGTCCCAGGGGCAGGGCGGATGGTAATGTTAAAGGAGCCAGGTGGAGCGGTGTTTGCGTTATGGCAAGAGGGTGGCCATATTGGGACGCAACGTCATCTTGAAGCGAATACCCCTTATTGGTTTGAGCTAGTGAGTAAAAACAGCGCCAAAAGTCGTGACTTTTATTCCGCATTATTTGGGTGGAAAATCGAAGTCAAAGACATGGGAAATATGGACTACACCTTGTTCAAAGTAAATGAGCAACCCGTCGCTGGCATGTTAGAAATGACGGCTGAATGGGGTGAAGACATTCCTCCGCACTGGATGGTTTACATTGCGGTATTGGACTGCGATAGTAAAGCTGAATATGCCCAAAAGCTTGGCGGAGAAATTTGTGTACCGCCGACAGATATACCAGATGTAGGTCGCTTCAGCGTGATAACGGATCCTCAAGGGGCGGTATTCTCTATCATAGAATCTGCCATGGATGATATTTCAACTTAATGCATTTCTAATTCAATCACTTTGCCATGGCAAGTGGCGAAGCTCTCAGAGAGCCGGTTTAGAATAGTATCGCGCTCTCCACTACTATTTAGCTGCTTGATAGACGCTGTTAATTTCGGCAGTAGGTCTTGGTGTTTACGATTGATATAGTGATAAATAGGATAACTCGCATCTCGTAGCCTACGCACATAAACTGTGGCGAGTCCTGACTGACATAGCGCACCAAGAGCAAATAAGTCATCAGCTAAAATTTGTTCTACATGACCTTTTTCAAGTGCTTGAAACGCAGAAACATCGTTAGAGACCGCGTTACAGGTCAACCTTTTACGCTGACAAACTTGCTCCGTTATTAAACTGCCTTGTATTACCACATAGTCTTGCCGGGTCGACAAAGTACAATGCTCCTTCTTGAGACAAAACACCGCCATTTGCACGGTTGCAAGTGGTTCGGGTATTTGCAGTAAGTTAGGATAGGCATTTGCAATAGCGCTAGTGCGTCCTGCCTCCGCATCATAAAACCCTTGATCTACATATTCTAATCCGCGCTCACTGGGTAACACGACAAGTGTGGGCGTGATGTCCAAAGGTGCGTATATTTTTTGCATGAGTTGTGCGATTTGCTGTTGGCCAAGCTGATAAGCGACCAGCTCACTGACATTGATTTGGTAGGCGAACGTCGCCTTGTGGATAAAGAAAAGCAAGAGGGTGCTAAGTGCGAGTTTCACAACATATCCTTACGGTTGTCAGAGTTATAACTGTAGCAAAGTTGTCAGAAAGTGAAAAAGTACATCATAAAAATGAATTCAGCCAGGATTGACCTTGAGTTTAGTAAACTCATACCAATTGTAATAGTTTGAGCATAAAAATCGTGAGGAGAAGGATATGACACTACATGTTTTGGTGACCGGTGCTAATCGTGGGATTGGATTAGAGTTTTGTAAACAATACTTATCTCTAGGCTGCAAAGTAACTGCGGTTGTTCGCAAAGCATCGGCAGAACTAGAATCTCTAGGCGTGGATATCATTGAAGATATAGATGTTGCGACGGAAAATGGCGCGAAAAAGCTATTGGCGGCATTGGGCTCGGAGAAAATAGACATTCTTATTAATAACGCTGGGGTATTTCATAACGAAACACTAGTGGAAATGGATTTTGAAAATATCGACCACCAATTTAACGTTAATGCGTTAGGACCAATTCGAGTCACTCATGCACTGCTCGATAACCTCAAAGCAGGTAGTAAAGTTGCCATGATCACAAGTCGTATGGGTTCGATTGCAGATAATGGTTCTGGTGGTTACATTGGTTATAGAATGTCGAAAGCTGCACTGAACGCGGCGAGCGTAAGTATGGCTCACGAGCTGAAAAACCAAGATATTGCTGTTGGACTATTCCATCCTGGCTTTGTGCAAACGCAGATGGTGGGATTTGCAGGTGATATTGGTCCAGATGTTGCGGCGGAACGTTTAATTAAGAGAATTGAACACCTAACTATCGAAAACAGTGGTGGCTTTTGGCACTCCAATGGAGACACGCTTCCTTGGTAATCAAGCAGGGCGCATCGTCGCCCCCCTTTTCAGCCATCAGCCATCTAACTGTGCTAATATAAAGCAAATACTCAGATGGTCACCTTTGATGGAATTACAACAAGATACCCCATTATCACTGCCGCTTTTTTTGTTAGACGACAACATCGAGAATCGTGATATCGACTCTCCAGATGCTGAAGTATCAGTGATGTTGAGTGAGAACCTCCTTGCTCATTTGTGCCAAAACCCAAAAGAAGATGAGAATATTAGCTTGCATATTGATGACTATGCGCTCAACAACATTAGTACGACAGTGACTGAGTTGATAGGGGCAGAGCATCAGTTGCAATTGCTCATTAATCGCGGGCCTATTCTCAGTGCTGTACTGAGCACCAGTAGCGATGCATTATTTGTCTCGCCTCCAGTAGAAATGATGCCGACTTTTGATCTTGGGCTGGATGACGACGAGGGCGAGTAAATGTCTAAACGTGCACTGTTTTGTGCGGTGGTTGTCGCCGTGCTTTCTGGCTGTGTGGCTTTGGGTGTGTCTAAATATGATGATATGTTTGGACCAGAGCAACCCCAAGCACGAATCGAACAATATCACCAAGGCGGTGCACGTTACTTACAAAGCGTGAAGCCCATTTTGGAGTCGCGTTGTGTGGTTTGCCATGGTTGTTATGACGCACCCTGCCAGCTCAAATTGTCATCTCCAGAAGGAATAGATAGGGGATTGTCGAAGGAATTAGTGTATGACGGCACACGGTTGTTAGCACAAACACCAACCCGGCTGTTATTCGATGCCCAAACCACGACACAGTGGCGCGAGCGTGGTTTTACCCCAGTGCTGAATGAGCGCAATCAATCTGAATACAGCAACCTAGCTGGAAGTGTGCTTTATAATAGCTTGCTGTTAAAAATGTCTCATCATTTTCCTGAGCAAGGCATCTTGGATAAAGAGTTTGATTTCTCTTTAGATAGAACGCAGTCTTGCCCAACCATGGATGAATTCACTACCCTTGCGAAACAACAGCCTCATGCGGGTATGCCCTACGGCTTACCAGCGCTCACGCATGATGAATTCAAAACCTTGGAAGCCTGGCTGCAAAGTGGCAGTAAAATGAGCCAGATTGCAAAGCCAAGTGTTGCAGCACAAAAAGAAGTGAAAAAGTGGGAACAATTTCTTAATCAGGACTCCAATAAGCACCGCCTTGCCGCGCGTTATATTTTTGAGCATTGGTATTTAGCTCATATCTACTTCCCTCACTTGGATGACCCTGCGTTTTTCCAATTGGTACGCTCAAGCACGCCGCCTGGCCAGCCAGTCGCGCTGGTGAGCTCGGTACGTCCGTTTGACGATCCTAAGATCGATAGAGTGTATTATCGATTGATGCAAGTGCGCAGTACCATTTTGTCAAAAACTCACATGCCACTGGCATTGAACGACGCTAAGCTATCACGGTTACATCAGCAATTTTATGCAGCGGATTATCACGTGGATGAACTGCCAGGTTATGAGCCAGAGCTTGCAGCAAACCCATTTAAGGTATTCAAAGATATTCCGGTCAATTCTCGTTATCAATTTATGCTGGATGAGGCCGAGTTAATTGTAAAAGGCTTTATCAAAGGCCCTGTATGTCGAGGTCAAATAGCGCTTAACGTCATTAACGACCATTTTTGGGTGGCGTTTGTTGATCCTGAAAAAAATAGCAACGAAGCGGTGAACCAGCTGCTGCTTAAACATGATGAAGATTTGGTGCTACCTGCGGCTGAGCAAAGTAATGCGTTACCGCTTTCCAGTTGGGCTAAATACGCCACTAAGCAGCAGGATTACTTACGTGCCAAAACAGAGCTTGCAGATAAGATGTTTGCCGATGGGCAGCGTCTCAATATGGACTTGATTTGGCGTGGAGAGGGGGAAAACCCGAATGCAGCATTAACTATCTTCCGTCATTTTGATAGCGCAACGGTGGTTAAAGGTTTTATCGGCCAGCCTCCCAAAACAGCTTGGGTATTAGACTATGCTTTGTTCGAGCGCATTCACTACTTGCTGGTGGCGGGTTTTGACGTGTATGGCAACATTGGTCATCAGCTTATCACACGCTTATATATGGACTTCTTGAGGCTTGAAGGTGAGCAAAACTTTTTAAATCTGCTGCCACTTAGTCATCGTCAGGAAATTAAACGCTATTGGTATCGTAAGTCACACTTGAGCTTAAGTGAGTTTATCAATCGCAAATCACTAATCGGTGCGCCAACGGGGATAAAATACGAAACGGACGATCCAAAGCAAGAGCTGTATGACAAACTGCATGCTGTGCTTAAGCCCGTTCTAAATAGGGATTATGACTATCAAGCCGTCGGCAAGCCACTGCAGGCACTCAATAGCATGTCCGTTAGGGCGATTAATTTGCTTCCACAGGTCTCGTTTATTATTACTAAGCAAAGTGACGGTTCACATCAAGCGTTCTCGCTATTACACCATAATGCCCACTACAATATCTCCAGTTTGTTAAATGAAGAAGGGCAAAGAGCGTATACCGAAGATACAGCGACGATTGTGCCAGGTTTTATCGGAGATTACCCAGAGGCAATTTGGTATTTAGAAAGCGAGGCAGCACAAGAGGACTTCGTCTCATCATTTAGCCAAATGAATAGTGAGTCTGATTACCGAGCGCTACGAGCGCAATATGGGATCCGCAGGACTCACCCAGAGTTTTGGCGTTACAGTGATTTAATCCACGATATTGCCAAGCAAACACGTGGTGTTGAATATGGTTTATTTGACTATAACCGTTTAGAAAACCGCTAAAAAATGGAGTCTTCGGACTCCATTTTTTATGTGCTTTTCCTATAGTTGACTAGCTGCTTTGACCGCAGCTAGTAGCACGCTTTCATCCAATCTCACTTTGTAATTTGGGTTTGCGTATTGAAATTGGATCAAGCCCTTCTTATCGACTACAAATACCGCCGGCACCGGCAAGGCAACTTTATCGTTCCCCTCAAAATCAACAAAATTTACGCCCAACTTGTTGCGATAAGCAAGGGCTGTTTTATCATCTAGAAAATAGGCGAGACCTAACGCTTGGCTCATACGCATTTCGCTATCAGACAACAGTTGGTAGTGAGGGGATTCAATTGTACTTTTTGCCAGCGCCTCAGGTGAGTCTGGTGCGATAGCAATAATTTGTGCCCCCATTTTAACAAGCTGTGGTTCAATTTCTTGGATCCCCGCGAGCTGTCTTGAACAGTATGGACACCAGCCACCACGATAAACCACCAGTACGGTGATATTTTCTTTATAGCGTGTCGCGAGGTCAACAGTTTTACCTGACTTATCTTTGAGTTGTAATGCAGGGGCATCAATGCCTGGAAGGAGTGGGCTCACTTGCTCAGGTGCTGCGGCGATATTAGTGATTTCAGCTGCGCTGACAAAGGCTGAACAAGCCAAAGCGAGCGATAAAATAAAATGACGCATAAAAAGTTCCTAGGGTTTCAAGTTGATATCGACTCAGAAGACCTAAGCGCTGGCGAAAATCTTTCACTTCGGTATGATATCGCTCGTAATTGATTTCCATGAAGAGAGAGCACAATGTCTGCAAACATCACTAAGCTTGTGGTTATGCTAGAAATGCAACATGCCATGAACACCAAAGTACACCAACAATGGTTTGAACAAGGGTTTGAATGGTACCGCGCAATTTGGGTTGAGTGTGCAGAAATGCTAGATCACTACGGCTGGAAATGGTGGAAAAAGCAAACGCCAGATACTGAGCAAGTGATTTTAGAGCTAGTGGATATTTTTCATTTTGGCTTGTCTTTACGTATCGATGGCGAAACGTCATTTGAGCAATTAGCGACTCAATTAGAGGCTGAATTGGCAAAGCCAACTACCGCAGAAGACTTCAAGGAAACCCTTGAATTACTTGCAAGTGCGGCTGTGACCAAACGTGAGTTTGATGCCCATGCGTTTGCGGGATGTATGCAGCAAATCGGGATGTCTATTGACGATCTATACCGTGGATATGTCGGTAAAAACACGCTTAACTTCTTCCGCCAAGATCATGGCTATAAAGATGGCTCTTACATCAAGGTATGGAATGGCCAAGAAGATAACGAACACTTAGTCGAAGTGGTGAAAAGTCTAGATACAGCGCACCCAGACTTTAAAACACACGTGTACGACGGCTTAAAAGCTCGCTACCCAGCTTAATCTATAATAGGTAGCAAGGTACGGTAATCGGAGACTGAAAGATATTCAGTGATCTCTCGCTCTGGTTGCCGACTATCAGGATTAGCAACAGCAAGTAAATGGCCAATACCAAACTCTTGCGCAGCATTTAACACGCTAATGCTATCGTCCACAAATAAAGTGCGGGACTTATCAAAGCCCAAATCACGCTCTACCTGTTGCCACAACATTTGACTTTCCTTACTTACGCCATATTCATGGGTTGAAACCAATTTGTCGAGATACTTATCGAATTGGGTACGCTCAATTTTCAAACTTAGACTGTTTGGGTGAGCGTTGGTCAACAAGATAAGCTGTTTTCCACTCTCTCTTAAGGCCTCTAAAAACGCTGGTACATCCTCACGAATGGAGATCAAGTGTTGTACTTCACGTTTAAGCTCCATAATAGGGAGCTGTAGCTGCTCCTGCCAATAATCTAGGCAATACCATTCTATCTGGCCCATTACTGCGTCATAACGCGCGAGGATGTCGGCCCTTGCAGCCTCAAGGGTTAAGCCTTGACGTTTTGCGTGTGCCTTAGGCACAACGTCGAGAAAAAAGTGATTATCAAAATGGAGGTCGAGTAATGTGCCATCCATATCTAACAAAACGGTATCGATATTTGACCAATTTAGCATAGGCATTTAACTTCAAAGGCTTTATGATTAGGTTATTCGCCATGATAGCAAATAATGATCTATGTCACATAAAAAGCATCCCACACCACCAGAAATTTTAGCTTGCGACGTCGTGGCTAAAAGCAAATTATTCACGGTAGAAGCACTTTCGTTATCTTTTTCGAATGGCGAGCAACGTGAATACGAAAGAGTGCGTGGCGGTGGCCGTGGCGCAGTAATGATCGTGCCCATAACTGCTGATAATGAGCTATTATTAGTGAGAGAATACTGTGCAGGAACACATGACTATCAACTCGGCTTTCCCAAAGGGCTAATTGACCCTGGCGAAACCCCGGTGGAAGCGGGTAACCGAGAGCTAAAAGAAGAAGTGGGTTTTGGTGCAAATGCTTTCTCTGAACTCAAAGTAGTGTCACTGGCACCGAGTTACTTTAATGCTAAAATGCATATTTTGGTCGCTAGTGAACTTTACTCAGAACAGCTTGAAGGTGATGAGCCAGAGCCACTGGTAGTAGTGAAGTGGCCGCTAGATAAATTATATGATCTGTTACATCAAGAGGACTTTACCGAAGCAAGAAGTGTCGCGGCACTACTGTTATTAAAAGCACATTTGAATCTGGAGGCGTAAATTGCAGTCCTATTTAGAGCCTTGCATCGCACTGGCACAACGTGCCGGTGAAGCCATTATGGCAATCTATCAAGCTGATGATATTGGTAAAAAAGAAAAGTCTGACCACACTCCTGTTACTGCCGCAGATTTGGCATCTAATGAGATCTTAATGGCGGGTCTTGCTGAAATAGCACCTGACATTCCGGTAATGTCTGAAGAAACACCAATTCCACCATTGAGTGAGCGACAAGATTGGCAGCGCTACTGGTTACTCGATCCTATGGATGGCACAGGGGAATTTATTCTTGAAAGCGGTGACTTTGCCGTCAATATTGCGCTAATCGAAAATAATCATCCTGTGTTAGGCGTCATTTACTGGCCATCTCAAGGGCTGACATATTACGCGAGCAAAGATGAAGGTGCGTTTAAACGTAGTGACTCAGGCGAAAGTAAACGTATTTTCGTCTCGCCACGAGAAACGCTGACATTGGCAGTAAGCCGTAGACAAAAGCTTGAAGCGGTAAGCCAGTACTTAAATAGTCAGTTCGACACCGTGGCACTTGGGTCATGTTCATTAAAAGCCTGCATTATCGCAGAAGGTAAGGCGGATTGTTTTTTACGAGTAGGACCAACGGGAGAGTGGGATACTGGCGCGTCACAGATCATCGTGGAAGAAGCCGGGGGTTGTATTACCGATGCTGAGTTTAACCCGTTGACCTACAATCGACGAGAAACTACCGAAAACCCAGACTTTATTGTTATGGGGCATCCCGATTGGCAATGGCAAAAGTTGATCAGTCCACATCATCGAACGATAGAATAAATAACGGCTTAAGTTGAAGGTTGTGGGATTTTTGCGCACTTGAATTGTTTTAAGCATTAAATCCCTTGCAATAAAATTTTAATCCATTATTATAGCGGCCTCTTGAAAAGGAAGTCCTTTTTAAGAAAATACAGGCGCGGGATGGAGCAGAATGATAAATCATTCGTCGAGCTCGCTAAACCTGGAAAGAATCGAAGGTCGTCGGTCTCCGACGAAGAATAGATTCACAAAAATATACAGGCGCGGGATGGAGCAGCCTGGTAGCTCGTCGGGCTCATAACCCGAAGGTCGTCGGTTCAAATCCGGCTCCCGCAACCAACATCAGTTGGATGTATAAAGTCTCAAGTACAAGACTAAAAATTAAGTACAAATACAGGCGTGGGATGGAGCAGAATGATAAATCATTCGTCGGACTCGCTAAACCTGGAAAGAATCGAAGGTCGTCGGTCCCCGACGAAGAATAGATTCACAAAAATATACAGGCGCGGGATGGAGCAGCCTGGTAGCTCGTCGGGCTCATAACCCGAAGGTCGTCGGTTCAAATCCGGCTCCCGCAACCAA
>NZ_SGPI01000037.1:0-112961 GCF_004208845.1 Pseudoalteromonas sp. CO348
CATCAAGAGCCCGGATATAAGCACGCAATCACACTAATAATGCTAAAAGTGGCTTGTACAATTGGAGGAGTCCATATAAGGTGCTTTACCCGCCGATGGCTTGATTTCCTTTTGATGACAGTGAAGAACGTACATGTACATCAAAACCAGTTTCAGCAATGTGATGGTTTTTTGCTGTTTGGGATATAGAAAACCTCGCGAGGTAAACTCGCTCCTACCATATACACATTGCTAGGGTTTGAAAAAACTCCAGGCGATAAAACGGCTTGACTTATTACCTTGTTCCATCTCGATCACTTTCACTTGCTCGGCAGCGACCTGTTTAAGTTGTTGTTTTAGTGGTTTGACGTTGTCTTTATTCGATATAAGGGAAGTAAACCAGTAAACTTGCTCTTTGAAAGTGACACTCTCAGAGATCATATCCAGTATAAAGCGCTTTTCTCCACCTTCACACCATAACTCTTGAGCTTGGCCACCAAAGTTTAGCGAGGCTTGTGGTGCTCTGTTTAGGTTTGTCCACTTTCTTTGCGTACCCTTGTTTGCATCTGTTTCACTGGCATGGAAGGGCGGGTTACACATTGAAAAATGATAAAACTGGTTTGCTTTTATTATCGTTTTAAAAAAGTGATTAGGCTGCTTTTGTTGCATCACTTTTACCGGCAACTTATTTAGTTCTGCAATGGTTTTGGCACACTTCACAGCAAGAGGATTGATATCAGAGGCCACAAAGCGCCAGTTATACTCTCTTGATCCTAAGATGGGATAGATCAAATTGGCACCAGTACCAATATCTACGCCTTGCACCTTATCGGGCAAGTTACTTTCATCTAACAGATCTTTCAGCGCATGGATATAATCTGCTCTGCCTGGAACCGGGGGGCATAAAAATTGTGCGGGGATATCCCAAACTTGTATATCGTAGTCTGACTTAAGCAGTGCTTTATTCAACAGTTTTACGGCATCTGGATTGGTGAAGTCGATGCTTTTTATGCCATCAGCTCGGTTGTAAGTAAAATTCTTTAAAGCGGGTTCAATCGCTATAAGCTTGTCTAGATCATAGCCTGAATTATGCTTGTTTCTTGGGTGCACAGGATTCTTCGAATAAATAAAAAGGATTATAACACTTTTAATCGAACGCTTAAGTCTTGAATACTGGCTTTATCTTAAAAGCATATCAACCCTTTATTTGCCCAGTTTAAAAGTTTACTTATCAATCAGTCAACTGGTACGATGAGGCTAGTGTTCAAAGAATAAAAACAAAGAAATGATAGCGCAAAAATCACTATTAGTAGATATAGCAGATGGACATAAACTCCACCTCAGATATATAGCGAAACCGGATAGTAGCGGCCCCGTTGTGTTTTTTATGCATGGTGCGGTTGAAAATGGCAAAATTTTTTATACTGAAAGCAATAAAGGGCTAGCGCCTTTTTTAGCTGAGCACGGCTATCGCTGTTTTGTTGGCGATCTTCGTGGGCGAGGAGAGAGTATACCTAAAATCGACGCTGAAGCGGATTATGGTCAAACTGAATCAATCTTGCACGAAATCCCTGAAATGCTGAATTCTATCGAACGATATACCGGATCTAGAGCACAATATTGGATTGCGCATTCTTGGGGAGGTGTATTGATGAATAGTGTTTTTGCACGCTTTCCTGAAGAAATCCAGCATGTTAATGCATGTGTCTATTTTGGTTCTAAGCGTAGTTTACATAACAATCACCCGAGCAAATTACTTAAAGCAAACCTAATATGGTTTAACGTTGCGCACTATTATTCGAAAAAGCATGGATACTTACCTGCAAAAAGACTTGGTTGGGGGAGTGATGATGAGTCTTTAAAATCACATGCTCAAAGCGCTGACTGGGCACAGAAGCACCCATGGGTTGACTCCGATGACGGTTTTAATTATGCCGCAGTATTAAAAGACATGACGTTACCTCCAATCTTGCACATTGCGGGTATTAAAGATAAAGCACTAGCACAACCTGTCGATATTCAAGCATTTATTCGTGAATCGGGAAAGGGGATACAAGAACTCAGAATTTATGGAAAAAAGCACGGCCATCGGCACAATTATGGGCACATAGACATGTTAACCCATAAACATGCACGTGATGATCAGTTTAAAGATTTGCTGGCGTGGTTTGATCGCTTTGCGGTTGAGCAATCATCTTCTCAATAAACGCTTCATAGCGCTGCCACTTTTCAAGTGGCTGCGTGCTGATTGGTTTTCTGACCTGCGCCTTACTTAAGGTATGCACCGGCTTTTTAGATTTGTGAAACTCCAAGCATTCTGGTTCGTATTTCTGATATAAAAAGCTCAAGCATTGTTTGAGGGACTTTTCAGGCTCTGCGATAAGTTGTTCGTAACTGAGCGTAAAAATATCTCTTTTCATAAATTGGTTAAAATGTGACATCAAGTCGCTTTGCGCTTGCGCATACAAGGCAAATTCACTTAAAGAGCAAAAGTAGGGCTCGCTTTCGGCGAAATGATTACTATAGACCGACCAGGCTGTAGCATTGAGGTTACGAGTTAAATGAATAATTCGTGCCTCAGGAAAGAGCTTGTGGATTAAGCCCAGATTTTGAAAATTAGCTGGAAGTTTATTGATCACCACTTCTTCCGGCACTCGATGCCGCTTGATCTCGTCGACATAGAGTATGCGGCAATGATCTAACATAGAGTTACTTAGTTGGTCTAAACAAGCAGGGAACTCTGCATTATTGCGCTTACTGAGGTAAGGGACAATTTTATCGCTGATCACGGTATTCTCGCCTAGTGTACCAACATGTGAATGTTGCACTAGCATTTGTTCTAGGAGAGTCGAACCAGTTCTTGGCAAACCAACAATAAAAACAGGCGTAAATGTTGTCTTAACCCTATCACTAGGTTTATCAAAAAACGTTTTGTCGCAATGCTGTTTGATTGATTCAAAAAATGGCAGCATGTCTACAGTACGAAACTCGCTCATCAGCAGCTGTGTATCATTCGCTAAAGCATAGTTATCTTGAGCTGCATTAAAGTTACCTAATTGTTCATGACACTTAGCAAGAGCATAGTGGACCACGGTTTTTAGTCTCGGTGCTTCAAACTCATTTTCCAACTTTTCTAAAATCGTTAAGTATGCAGGTAATTCTTTGGCTGAGGACAGCTGTACCAGTTCGTACAGCATAAAGGCAGTTACTGTACTATGAGGACAATCTAACCCCGCTTTAAAGACATTTTTAGCTTGTTCAATAAAGCCATAGTCCAGATAAAATTGACCAAGTTGGTAATGGGCTTGGGCATTATGTTTTGCCACGCTTAAGGTGTATTCAAGTACGGTTTTTGCGTCAACCGGTGAACCAACGGCTAAAAACGCATCGGCCAATGCGAAAAGCGGCTCGAGCATTTTTGGTAAATGTTCGCAGGCTCTTTTTAAATAGTAGATTGCGTTATCATACTGCTCTAAACGCATGCAAATGCGGCCTAAACCAAATAGAGCAGGACCGTTGTTAGGTGACTGTTTAAGTACAGACTTGTACATAAACTCAGCTTCTCTAAGCTTATTTTCGGCCAATAATTCGTTGGCTCGCTTTAATAACAGCATTTTTTTATTCAGAGTTAACTACTTTGCTATATAGGATAAAAATAAAAAGGCGAAATAGCTAATGCTAGTTCGCCTTTGTTTCTGGGTTACAGTAAAAGTTAGAACGTATAGGTTGCTTTCACATAGTAGAAACCACCATTAATACCATATGGTGAAGTTTCATAGTATTTGCCACCCCAGTTGTTATTTGGGATGCCTGTAGCGTCAAAGAAGTCTAGTTCTTCAGCATCTTGGTCAAAGATATTATTTGCACCAACAGATAGACTGATTGAATCTGTTGCAAAGTAGGTAAGCTCTGCATCAAATGTGATTGTCGCGTCCGCTGTTTTTGCCGTTGCATCATAATCTACGTGAACGCCTTGGTATTCACCAAAGTAGTTCATACGAACAAAACCTGAGAAGTTATCCCACTGCTGAGCCCAAGTTAACGTTCCTCTGTGCTTCGGTAAGTCATTTTCTAAACGAGATACCTTGAAATCACCTGTAATAAGAGAGAAACGATCAACTTCTGTTTCATTCCAGTTGTATGCTGCACTGAATGTCGCATAACCTCCAAGCATATCCATAGAGTAGTTACCAACTAAGTCGATACCTTGAGTCGTGGTATCGAAGTCGTTAGTGAAGAAGCTCACCTGCGCCAAGTTATCAACGTTAGGAACACCCGCCGCTTTAAGGGCTTCTTTGTCATCTTGGTCCAACTCTATCTTTTCTGACTGACTTAAGCGATCTGTTACCTCAATATTGTAGTAATCAAGGGTGATGAACAAATCACCAGAGCGATAAACTGCGCCTAATGTGTAACTTTCGGATTCCTCTGGCTGAAGCTCAGAGCCACCTAGTTGTAATGAAATTGGGTTTGTTGGTGGGAGTAGCGCAGAGTCTACCAATACACCACTACTTAGGTTTGTTTGTACGTTAGATACGTTAGCTTGACCTACCGTTGGCGCGCGGAAACCGGTACTGATTGAACCACGTACCGAGAAGTCTTCAGTTACATGATATTGACCGGTGATCTTAAAGTTTGTAGTCGAGCCAAAAGTATCGTAATCTTCGAAACGAAGGGCCCAGCCCATCATAAAGTCTTCAGTAAACGGCGTTTCAATATCAACATAGGCAGCATAGTTACGTCGAGTGTATTCTCCTGCTGCAGAGGGTTTAAATCCAGGGAAACCGTTTGAACCAATACCGAAGTCCTGTTCTGTAAGTGGGCCTGCAATGAATGATGCCTCGTCACCAGCAAGAACTTCGAATGTTTCTTCATGCCACTCAAGACCTGCAGCAACATTTACATCATACGCTAAATCAAAATCATAGCCCTTTGATACATCAAAGTTAAAGTTCTTTTCTAGCTGAATATATTTACCTGGACTGAAGTCCATTGGAGTATCTGGGCCTAACGATGCATTCACGGTATTAGTAATAAAATATCTAGATTCGTTGCGACCAACAGAGCCACTCAAATCCCAATAGGCTCCCTCTAATAAGCCATCTTTAAATTCACCTCTCACACCCATGGTTAACGACGTATCCGTTATATTACCACCGAAGTTTGGTGTAAACCCTGCTGGGAGTATTTGGTTGAAGGCAAAGCAGTTGGCTGCATCTAACTGACCCAATGCTGCTTCATCTGGCAATCCATTCGCTTGAAGTTCAACTACAGGACAGTCTAATTGTGCATCGCGGCCACCATCCAACGCACCTACCAACACCGTTGGAGTTGCTGCATCCCACAATTTTTGCTGTGCCTCGTCTGTTGGACTTCTTCTCATCGGCACGCCATTAACGAGCCTGATTGTACCGCCATAAACACCTGGGCGAGTGGTTGGGTTACGATAATAAAACCCACCTTTTACATCTCGTTCTGAGTAGTTACCAAACATGTAAAAGTGGGCATTATCTGTAACGTCTACACCAACATTACCAAAAATACTGATATCGTCTTTGATTTCGGGTGCACCCCAAATTTGTGCTGGATCTGCAACACCTTCTAAGCCAGCCCCTGCAAATGCTGCTGCGTCAGGACGTTGAACACTGCGGCTGGTCGCATCCGCTTCTTTGTACTGAAAGCTTAGGTTAGCAAATCCATCGTCCGTAAATGGCAGACCTACGTTACCTTCGATCACCGTCGTATCACCGTCACCTTCGTAATATTCACCTTGACGAATAGAGAAAGATCCCCCTTCGCTTGCGTCTTTGAGCACAAAGTTCATTACACCAGCGATTGCATCTGAACCGTACTGTGCTGCTGCACCATCACGAAGTACTTCAACTTGTTTCAGTGCGATACTAGGGATCACTGAAATATCAGGACCTTGAGCACCATCGTTAATACCACCACCTAAAAAGGCAATAACCGATGAACGATGGCGACGCTTACCATTTAACAAAATCAGCGTACTGTCAGCAGGTAATCCGCGTAAGTTAGCTGGCCTTACTAAAGTCGCTGCATCGCTGATAGGGTTTGCGTGTACGTTCAAAGACGGTACTGATCCTTTCAGTAACTCGAGCATGTCAGAACCTGCCGCCTTTGACATATCTTCTGCACCGATGATGTCGATAGGTACCGGTGACTCGCCCACAGAGCGAGGCGCCGCCCGAGAACCTACAACGGCGATTTTTTCGACTTTCTCATCTGCTTTAGCTTTTGTTTGACTGGCTTCTTCAGCCATTACGGTAGTGGTAAGAAGTGAAGTAGTTGCTGCTGAAGCGAGCGCGAAGCGAATTGCACGGCGCAGCGTGTTACTTTTTAGTTTCATCCTGTTTCCCCAGTTGATTGTTGTTGTCATACCAATAAAAAAGGTCATTTATAATATTTTTACCTTTAATACACATATAATTTAATTTGCTATGTGTTGGCAAGCGCTTTTTTAAAATTAGCAGTGATTTCTGAAACTGCAACTTTCTTAATAACTTTTTGTTTAGGCTAAGAAGAATTACAAAATCCGCATGGTAAGTTATTGTTGAAAATGAACTTTTGAGTACTTTAGCTGCTTTTCTAGATAAACACCCAGCAGCTTAAAATTTGTTGTTACAAAATTTGACGAGTTTACTGAAATTTCATTATTCAGTTTTTGTAGATTAATTGAACAGTGCTGAACGCTAGTCTTTGTGTGAGTGATTATTGTACAGTTTTGTGTGGTAATTGAGGTTGATTTTGTTCTAGTTCGTTGTTTTGCACACTTTACGTATAACTTTACTCGCTAGAATAGGTAATTTGTACCAATGGCTAATAGCTAAAGTGCTAAAAATTTTGATAGACTCTGGACAACACTATCTTTGAGTTTATTAATGAAACTGATCAAAGTTGTCCATAAAGCACCGATGCGCGTTGCTCGGATCAGTAAACGCAGACAGCAAATAAGATTGCGCAGAGCAATGATTGCGCTCAAATGCGCACTAGAACAAGAGAAACAAGAAACGAAAGAAATGCTTGAGATATACAAGCGATATACTTTGGGGCGAGCGCATAAGGCTGAACTAAAAACAGCAAACGCCCAACTTGTAGATATTCTCAAAGGGTTAGGACTGGGTGTGTTTGCTGTTTTACCTTTTGCCCCCATTACCATTCCGATAATCGTAAAGGTTGGTCAATTAGTGGGCGTGGATGTTTTGCCTAGTTCATTCAATTTGAAAAAAAAGCCAACAAAAACCAAGGAACAGTGAATTTTCTTTTTAGCCTTGGTAATCTAAGTACGAACATAATAAATTTGAGGCCTACATGAACAACCTACTCGTTCACTCTGCTATGGGTACACCCATTTCTATCTTCTCCGCTGCAGAATTAGCGTCATGGCAAGCGCAGCAGTCAAGTACGACACAGCTTTTCGTAAAAACCGCACAACTTCAGTTGCAAAAAACCATTCTTATTCCGAATGCTGATTCTGGAGAAGTGGAGCGAGTTATTGTTATTGCTGAAGACAATGATTTTTGGCTATTGGGCGATCTTGCAAAGCAGTTACCAAAAGGCACTTACTTTATTGATATCGCTTCTGAGCAAGTTGAGAGTCATGCTATTGCGTTTTTACTGGGGGCGTATCAATTTTCTGCTTATAAAGAATTGCCTGCGATTGTCGCAAAGCTTGCTATCGAAGATGCCAATATACATGCCAAAGTAAAAGCGGCTGTCGAGTCTATTTATCTTGCAAGAGATCTTGTAAACACACCAGCGGCCGACATGATGCCTCAGCACATGGCTGAAGTAATGGAAGAACTCGCCGAGCAATATGGTGCATCATTTGAACAAATCATTGGTGATGAGTTGTTAGAGCAAAACTACCCAACGATCCACATGGTGGGCCGTGCGAGTGATAATGCTCCGCGTTTGCTTGATTTACGTTGGGGTGATGAAGACCATGCAAAACTTACTTTAGTTGGTAAAGGCGTATGTTTTGACTCCGGTGGTCTGGACTTAAAACCAGCGTCTGGAATGCGTAATATGAAAAAAGACATGGGCGGAGCGGCTCATGTTATCGCGTTGGCCAATATGATTATGGCGGCAAAACTGCCTGTTAGATTACGCGTACTTATCCCTGCGGTAGAAAATGCAGTGTCTCGCAACGCCTTTAGGCCAGGTGATGTGATCAAAACACGTAAAGGTATTACGGTTGAAATTGATAATACCGATGCCGAAGGACGCTTGGTTTTATGTGACGCATTGGCTGAAGCGCAAACAGAAGCGCCAGCGCTATTGATAGATTTTGCCACCTTGACTGGTGCGTGTCGCATCGCTCTTGGCACTGAACTGCCTGGTTTTTATTCTACAGATCAAGCGATTGCTTCTGAGCTAATGGAAATTGGTCTGGGTAATGCGGATCCTATCTGGCAACTGCCTTTGTTTGATCAATATAAGGCGCTGTTCAAGAGTGATATTGCAGACATTGCTAACTGTGGTTCGACACCGTTTGGTGGTTCAATTACAGCTGCACTGTATCTAAAAGAATTTGTTGAGCCAGCCACGACACCTTGGCTACATTTTGATGTGATGGCATGGAACGTAAGAGCGTTGCCGGGTAGACCTGTTGGTGGTGAAGCATTGGGTCTTAGAACTATGTTTAGTTATCTTGAGAAAAAGTTTAGCTAATAGTAGAGATTTGAAATCTACAAAAAGCCCAGCTATGTCAGCTGGGCTTTTTGTTTAATTAAAACAACATGATTTCAGGGTAATCATACCAATTTACTTAGGGCCTGTTGATCTTTCAAGTTTGTTTTTGCAGCAGTTTGATTGGTATTTATACAAGGCAGAGCCAGCGTAGCATAGTCATTCTATGTAAGTCTGGCGATAACACAGTAGAAATGCTAATCAAGCGCTGCCCTTTGGGTTCATCTGAGTGCGCTTTGTTCATTGTTGCTCAACTTTTGCCTAGATTACTAGGCGGCAAGTCGAGCGTCGCGACCAAAACACACTCAGAAGAACAAAAATCAAACAGCAAAGGTCAACAGGCCCTAGTTAAGTGGTTTATTTTGAGGCAAGAAAATCTTGTCGATAGCCCGGCAAAAATTTTGCTATTTAGTTGTTCTAAATGATAAATTTTTAACACAGCTAGCGTCAGATTTACTCCCTCAAATTGAGCAAGTATTAAGTCAAATTGGTATTAGTTTTGGATTAATTTTACTGTTTTTCAGGAATGTTTTCTAAAATCCCTTTCATTTGCTGCCAATATAGACCAACGCTTGAAATTTCTACCTTTTCCTCAGGAGAGTGTGGAAATTTGATGGTTGGACCAAAAGAAATCATATCCATGTTCGGGTAAGGCTCTTTGAACAAACCACATTCAAGACCAGCATGAATAACCATTATATGTGGCTTTTCACCGTAGATTGATTCATACATATCACGGAAAATAGCTAATACTTCTGAGCTTGGATCAGGTTTCCAGCCTGGGTAAGCACCACTAAATTCAATATCAGCTTGTGTCAGCTCAGCCAGTGAACGCAACATACCCTCGACATCACTGCGACCAGAATCAATTAATGAACGGATCAAACATAGGACTTCTAGACTGTTATCTGTAGTAGAAATTACGCCCATATTAAGTGAGGTTTCAACAACACCTGGAATATCGTCGCTCATGCGTATAACACCATTAGGGCAAGCATTGAGAAGCGCTAGTACTTTGCTTTTAGAAGCTTCGCTCATTGGCAATGAGTTACTCGTTGAAGTGCTGAGCGCAAATGTGATCCCGGTTTCTATGGCACATAATTCTTGCTTAATGATGGTTTCATAAGCTTCAATCAGCGCTTGGAACTCGCTTATTTTCGCTTCATCAAAACTAATGACAGCGTATGCTTCGCGCGGAATTGCATTGCGTAGGGAGCCACCTCTGACTTCGATAAGTCTTAGGTCAAAGTCTGCGATATGATGCTTTAAGAATCTTGCAAGCAATTTATTGGCGTTGGCACGGCCGGTGTGAATGTCGACACCAGAGTGTCCGCCGCGTAAGCCTTTTAGAGACAGCTCAAAGATTTGATGGTGTTTAGGTAACGCTTCTCGCGCGAGTTGTAGAGTTAAGGATGCATCTACACCACCTGCGCAACCCATGTAGATTTCACCTTCCTGCTCTGAATCGGTGTTAAGTAGGATTTCACCTTCTAACCAGCCAGATTGCAAACCAAACGCGCCGCTCATGCCAGCTTCTTCATCAACGGTTAGTAAGACTTCAAGTGGGCCATGTTTGATATCGTCAGCGTCTAATACGGCTAAACATGAGGCCATACCGATACCATTGTCTGCACCTAGCGTCGTGCCAGTTGCAGTTACCCAGCCATTATCAACATATGGCTTGATTGGATCGGTAACGAAGTCGTGTGCTGTATCGTCATTTTTTTGTGGCACCATATCAATGTGCGCTTGCAATACAACAGGCTTACGATTTTCCATGCCACTTGTCGCAGGCTTTTTGATGAATACATTACCAGTTTCATCACGACGTACGTCTAAATTTTTGCTTTGAGCCCAGTCAACAATAAAGCTTGCTAGTGCTTCTTCGTGTTTTGAAGGATGGGGAATGGCACAAATTTGGTCAAAAAACTTCCAAATTGCTTGTGGTTCTAATTGACTGATCTCGGTATGCGCTTTGAGCACAGTAAACTCCTTGGATGAGAGGTAATAATATTTCAATATTACCACCCACCCAAGGGCAAGATCGAGCAATTAACCCTAACTCGGGAGAATAGGTTAGTTATTGAGCTTGACTTGCGGCTACTGCTGGTGCGATCAATTCAAGGCCTGTTTTATCGCAATCAGGTAAACGTGCATCCGACAACGCAATTGGGGTCGTTCTTTCTCCCCATTTCAAATAGCTAGCAGCCCAGGTTAATCCTGCGCCAAATGCCGCAGACATAATATTAGCCTGTGGTTTAATAAGGCCATTTTCCACGGCTTCACACAGTGCAATTGCAATTGTTGCAGCTGAGGTATTACCATACTTGTCGATATTAACCATGACTTTATCATCTGCAATTTCCAAGCGATTTTGGATAGCTTGAATGATACGAAGGTTAGCTTGATGCGGGATAAGCACATCTATATCGTCTAATGAGAGTTGTGCTTGGTTGAGTACATCGTCACATGCTTCACTCATACCTTTTACAGCCCGCTTGAAGATTTCACGTCCCTCAAAAGAGAGATCAGAAGGTCCGGTGCCTGCACAGCGATCCATATCCGTACCATAGTTTGGAATGTGTAATATACTTCTATCTGTGCTATCACAGCCAGTCTTGGTGCCTAATAGCCCGGTTGGTTCGTCACTTGCTTCAAGCACGACAGCACCTGCACCGTCGCCAAATAATACTGCGCTGTCACGCTTTGCCCAGTTTACATACCAAGTCATACGCTCAGCTGCAACAACGACTGCTCTTTTAATCATACCGGCTTGGATCTGTGCGGTGGCATTTTGTAATGCATACAAAAAGCCCGAACAGGCAGCATTGGTATCACATGCTGCAGCACCAACAGCGCCAATATTTTTTTGTACTAAAGAAGCTGTATTTGCCACCATAGTTGACGGTGTGCAGGTAGCAAGTAGCACAAGATCGATATCTTTACCTTCAAGCCCTGCACATGCCAAAGCGTGTTGACTGGCCACCGTTGCAAGTTCAGCAGTGCTAACATGGCTAACGCGTCTGGATTTGATACCTGTTCTCGTACTTATCCATTCATCATTGGTGTCAACGATAGTGCTAATTTCATCATTACTGATGCTAGCTGGTGGAATACACTTTCCCCAGCCCGTGATTTTTGCATAAACCATAGTGTCTCTTAATCTAATCCGACCAGTTGGCCAATTTTTTATTTATACCAAATCCTTCACGGTATTGCCATAAAAGCGTCGCAGAGGTTCGTATTAGCGCGATATAACTGACCTCGATCACACCTATTTTTGTTAGATTAGGTATAATTCTTTTATCTTAGCTTAGCTTCTTACATTTTCATGAAAATTGCGTTTTCGCCCAACTCTGCATTGGGCCAACTGTTGCTGTTGCGGTCAGTGGCAATCGTTATCCAAATTGTGATGCTAGCGATAGCGGCTGTCGTTTTTGGTAAACAATTTGATTTTGTTTCTGTGGCTGCGGTGGTGGCTGCGGAGTCGGTATTTCAGCTATTAAGTATTTACGCCTACCGTAACACAAAAGAAGCAGCGCCCATTGGCATGACAATGCAATTGTTGGCGGATATCTTGTTTCTTACTATTTTGTTGGATCTGACCGGCGGAGCAACCAATGCATTCGTGTCCTTGTTGGTACTGCCAACGGTTATTGCAGCAGTAACGATCCCAACTATCAATATGTTGATGGTGTCGGCTGGGGCGATTGGTGCTTATCTCTATCTTTATATAAAAATGTCTCATGAACATGTCCACCATATGGATATGAGCACTCACTTGCTTGGGATGTTAGTTAACTTTACTTTCACTATCATAGTCGTTGTTACCGTGGTGAGCATATTGGTAAAGCAAAATCGAAAAAAAGAGCGGGCTATTGCTTTGTTACGGGAGCAGCAGCTACAGCAAGAGCAATTAATCGCATTAGGTAGTGCGGCCGCACAAGCGACCCATCAACTCGCCACGCCAATCGCACATTTGGCGCTATTACACGAAGAGCTGGAGGAGTCGTATCCAAAAGAGGCATGTGTTCAAGAAATGTCAGAACCTCTTGGGAAATGTAAGGAGCAGCTTAATGTCTTTAGAGAATTCACTGAGTATTTAAAGTCAGCGTCTAAACAAATGATAACTGTAGAGCATCTTGCTGAGCAGTTAAAAGAATTAACGAATTTACAATATCCACAGCAGCATTTTCGATTCGATATCACTAATGTTCAGGGGACACTGTGCGATGATCCTATGTTGATGCCTTCGATTTTAAATCTTATTAGTAACAGCGTGCGAGCAAATGAACAAGCAAAACAGACTGACATCGACGTGATATTTACCTCAGAGTCGACTGAACATGTGATCACCATACTTGATAGAGGTGAGGGAATTGCAGAAGAAAGGCTAGCGCAGTTAGGACACTATGTAGTGAATAGTGAATCAGGACTTGGCATGGCAGTACTACTTAGTCATGCGACAATTGAACGGCTTGGTGGACGTCTGCTGATTGAAAGCGACCTTACTTATGGCACAAAATGTACAGTTAAACTACCAAGGGTGAGTGATGAAGTTACTGCTTGTTGAAGATGATGTGCCTTATGCGCAGACATTAATACGGCGCTTGGAAAAACAAGGTTTTAGTGTTGAACATGTTACTTCCATTGAAGATATGCAGGTGGCTTGTAAACAAGAGGTTTTCGGCTACATATTATTGGATATGAAACTTGGTGAGGCCAACTCGATAAATTTCATAACACAAATAAAGCAGCTCAATGCAAATGCTCGCATTGTCTTACTAACGGGTTATGCCAGCATTGCGACAGCGGTTGAGGCGATAAAATTGGGCGCTGACGACTACTTAACTAAACCTGCAAGTACCAGCTTGATAGTACAAACGCTATTGGGAGAGAAAGGCCAAGAAATTGTGGAAGAAGTCATGTCTCCAGAACGACTAGAGTGGGAACATATTCAGCAAGTTTTAAAGGCAAATGAAGGTAATATCTCTGAAACTGCGCGGCAACTTAACATGCACAGAAGAACGCTGCAGAGGAAATTACAAAAGAAACCTGTTTATAAGTAGGTTTTCACTTATACTCATTATTAAATAAAATGAAATATGCTGAGTTAGTCGATGATACTCTCATTTGAAGCATTAAACCTTTGGGCAATTATTCTCGCCGCTTTGTCTTCCTTTATGTTAGGTGGTATTTGGTATTCGCCTATGCTGTTTCAAAAAGCTTGGATGGAGGGGTGTGGACTGACAGAGCTTGATTTACAAACGAGCGATCCCAAGATGACTTTTGGCGTCGCATTTTTGTTGTCTTTGTTATCTGCTGTGTTTATGGCAGTAATGCTTGATCTATCGCTCTCTTTGCTAGCGGCTACTGGAGTTGGGCTTGGTGTGGGAGTCTTTTTCGTCGCCTGTTCACTAGGAATAAGCTATATATTTGAGCAGCGCCCGATGAAACTGTTTTTAGTCAACGGTGGCTATCATGTGTTACAGTTTACGCTCATTGCATTTGTACTCAGGATTATGAGTTAATTCGGTATGGCAAAACCCAATAAAAAAGGCCCTGTTAGAACTGTCGATATTTATTGTGCTGGATGCCGTCAGCAGCTATTTAAGTATCGTAAGGGAGGCAAGGGCAGCCTAGTTAAATGTTTTAAAGAACGGATCACCCAAGATTTTACCGCCAACCAAATAAACTGCCCTCATTGTGAGCAAGAGTTTGCCCGCGATACATTAGTGAGAGGTGCGCCAGCACTGAAAATAATTGGTGGCAAGGTCACCTTCAAGTAGTCATTACTTCAATTTTCATTGCTCACTTTTTGTTGTTATCAGACAAATGTCCTGTCTTGAGTTTTCCAATTTGTTACTATCTCGCCGTTTGGCTTTGCTGTTTCAATGAATGAAAATGACCCTTCCCATGGAACTGGGCCAGCCTCTTGGGTCTTGCTAAATGGAAAAAACATGATCGATTTAATGTTCGATATCATCGGTATGACAGGCACTTTCTTGGTTGTTGGTGCATTCTTTATGCTACAGCTGGAAAAGGCATCTCCCGATAGTTTAACGTATAACTTAATGAATTTAAGTGGTGCGATCCTACTACTGATTAGTCTTTGTTATAACTTTAACCTTGCAAGCTTTGTGATTGAGCTATTTTGGATTGCAGCCTCTCTAATTGGTTTATTTAAATATTTCAAAGCGAGAAAGTTGGCATCTGCTTAGAGTCTAAAAGAAAAGGCTAATCAAAAACTTGCGTAGTGGCTAGGAGCAAGTATTATTAAGTTAATCATATGCTGCTACGTAGGTTAGAGTAATCTAACACTACGAGTGAAGTGTGGGAACATAGAGCTCGTATAATATGAAAAACTTAAGCGCTTTAATTAAAGTCACACCATTATTACTTCCTTTTGCGGTAGTCGCTGAACCAGAAGCTACGGACTCCGACCTTTATCAGCTTTCATTTGAAGAGCTGTTGAATGTAAATGTGTCTATCGCAACCAAAACCGACGAAACGAGAGCATCGGTTCCCTCTAGTATTACTGTTTTTAATTCAGAACAAATAAATAGCCTAGGTGTCGACAGTGTTTATGATTTGATGAACTTTGTACCTGGCTTTCAATCTACTCGAGGTGATTGGGTAGGGGCTGTGCCCAAAGAGCATACCCGCGGTGTGTACTTGGATACTGGACATGTGTTAGTGATGATTGACGGCCAAAGGCTCAATGAGTCCTCATTTGGTAAAGCATCAGTCTACACACCTTACATTCCGATTGAGATTATCAATAAAGTTGAATTTATCCGAGGTCCCGGTTCCGCCCTATATGGTAGTAACGCCTTTCTTGGCGTGATGAATATTATTACCAAAAAACGTAATAATCAGCTTTCTGTTGGTTATGGTGAACACGGCAGTGCGCAAGCAGCGTTGAATTTTTCGAGGCAAGTGTCGGATGAAACACGGCTCTATGCCAATTTAGCATTTAATAAACGCTCAGGGGATAGCTATTTTGGAGGTGCTGTAAAAGACCCGTTAGAATCACTTTTTGTTGTATTTGGAGGTAGCCATCAAGCGTTAACATGGCAAGTAAGGTTTAACCGTACTCAACTTGATGAGTTTTTCAATCTTTCCCGTTATTCCCCTGAAAACGAGCATAAAAGTGAGAACTATGCAGCAACATTTGAGTATCATTGGCAAGCTACTGAGCAACTTGAGTTAACGCATAAGCTGAGCTTTATTAAGCATAATATAGAAAGTGCAGGACTCATCGTTACAGCAGCAGAAATTGGTATCACGCAAGGAGGGGACTTCTTAGTTGGTCCAGCTTGGCAATCCAGAGACTTAACTTATAACCTAGATGGTGGTTATAAACAAAACGACCGGTTACAGTGGAATTTTGGCGTTGAGCTATCAAAAGAAGAACAAAGTAAAGCTGGCGTTAGAACCTCATATTACGATCAAAGTGCCGGTGATATCATCATCTATAACCACACTTATTTAGGTGGTATTCAAACCATATCTGATTACGCCCCTTTTTATCCGTTGCGACAAGACTTTGATTCATATGCTGGATACGTTCAAGCAAAGTATCGGTTTAGCGAGCAACTGAGTATGTTCGCGGGTGCACGATATGACGAAGTGAAAGACATAGATGATAAATTATCGCCTAGGCTCGCGTTCGTTTATGGTTACGATGAGGCAAACACTTTTAAGTTGCAATATGGTGAGTCTTTTCGTACCCCTGTGAGCAACGAACTTAATTCAAACGATGATGTTACATCAGGTAATTCGGAGTTAACTTCAGAATATGTAAAAACCACAGAGCTTGTTTGGCACTATCAAGATGAGTCTAAACAGTTTGATGTTGTGTTATTTGATAATGAGCTGGAGGATTTCATTAATCTAGTACCAATAGATGATGAACAAGCTGAGTTTACATTTGATAACGTCTTTGAGACGAGCATGCAGGGTATTGAAGTTAATGCTAATTTTAATCTGAGTGGCACAACTTGGATACAAGGTGCATACACCCAGTTATTTGACGAGCCATTAAATGGCAGTTTTAAAAAGTTTGCTGCACTTGCCTTTACTCATAAAAGAGAGGCGGTAGAAGTAACTTTAAATGCAATTTGGCGAGACACAACATTTATACCTGCTCCCCCTGAGTCAATTGTTGATGATTTCGAGCAGTCAAGTTACTACCTCATCGGCGGCACCGTTTCTTTCAATTTGGATAATAACGCTAAAATTCAACTGAAAGCTGAAAATCTTTTTGATAAAAAATACACCGTATTTGATCCAAGATTGATTGACGGTCATGTGCCACAACAGGGCAGAAATTTAGTGATTCAGTATATTAAGAATTTTAATTAGCTGATGGGGTAGGTGTTTCTAGAATGGATGTGCCACCTACACGGTGGCACATTTTTTATCACTTAAAAGAACGTATAATCAACACGTAGGCTGATTGTGCGGCCATTTAGGTAGTTAATATACTCTTGAGCTGCTGAATTATTGGCGTTTCTAGAGCGAGCACGCATATAGGTAGCAGTTTCTTTATCAAATAGGTTATTAACGAATACACTTAGTTTTAGACTATCACTTAGCTGAATACGTCCTGATAAATTAAAGACACTATATGCTGGTGTTTTGTCTTCATCACGAACATTAAAGTGTGTTTTATATTCATCATAGAAAGAGTATTCGCCTCGGATGTAAGCATCTTTACCGAACAATTGAATATTTTGATCAAGCGCTAGGTATGCATTCCATTCTGGTACCATAGTCATCTTATCACCAGCACTTGCGGAGATAGAATCATTGTCTTCTGTGATCTCTGAGCTTGTATACGACGTGTTGAATGACATCGTTAAGTCGTCAGTTAAACGAGCCGTTGACTCAAACTCAAAACCTTCAGACTTAGCTTCACCGCCGTTAGCTGTATATGAGAAACCACACGTGTCCATGTATACTGAAGTTTTAATATCAGTCCAATCGATGCGATAGATAGCGGCTGAGAAATCAACCTTTCTGTCAAGTACGCTTGCTTTCAAGCCTAACTCGTAGTTTTCGATAGCATCAGACGTGTAACGGTCTTTACGGTTTTTAGCAAGTGGATCGGCCTCACATGAAGCTGCTAATGGACCATTGTTACCACCTGGTCGATATCCTTCTGAATATAAACCATATACAGACATTTCTTCACTTGGACGGTAAGAAACACTGAACTTATAGCGGTTACCTGATTCTTCACCACTTAGATTATCTTCAGAGGTTGCCCAAATACCTTCTTGCGTGTAGTGAGAACCATCTTTAAGTTCAAAGCGGCGTACACCACCATTCACTTCAAGGCTACCGGAATCACCTAAATCAAATTCGTATGCAACATCCGCGAAGAAAGCGAGTTCTTCTGAGTAATCACGAATGTTGGTAAGGTTCCAGTTGTTTTGCGGGTTGCCAAATGTATCTTTACCAATTTGTGTCGCATCCGCACCCCACCAATTAAGTGCTAACGCAGATACTTTGTCACCTTTTTCATGATATTGGTTTTGGTAGTCTGGATCGTAGCCGTACTCAACTTCGTCATAGTAAGCGCCGATAGTCCAAGATAGAGGCGAGTTTACATCAATATTTTGGAAACGCAGTTGGTGAGTCACGCGCTCATATTTACGATGGTCAATGATCCAAGTACGGAACATATCTGACGCATCTAAGCGACTCCATGCAGTTTGAATGCTGTCTTCTTCATAAGTACGGTGAGAGCCTGCGTAAGTTAAAGACGCAATATCTAGGAAGTTATCATCCTGAATATTTAAAGTGAAAAGGTCATTAGTGGCATCAGACCATGGGTCCATTAAGTCCCACACTTGGTATTTTTGTGGTACGCCCTTGTTAGCGATTGGCGCGTTACCCGCGTTACATTGAGGTCGCTCTGCAGTTTCAGGGCAAGAAACTTTAAAGAAGTCGACATCATACCCGTAAGCCGCTTCCTCATTGGCAGTTAAGCTGTAGTCCCAATAATAACCTGGTGTAGAACGGTCACCTGTTGTTGTACCCGTGTCGCTGAATGTCGTATGTGCGTAGCCGAGAGTAACTGAAGTTTCTGGGTCCACTTGCCATAATAGTTGGCTGCGGATAAAGCCTCGATCTGCGTTACCCTGAACACCTGTGTTCATGTTAACCATTTGGTAACGTTCATGTTCTGTATTACCACTTACACGTAGTGCTAATGTATCATCAACAAGTGGAATGTTAACACCCATTGAAATATTACGATGTAGACCATCTACATCTTTTTCACTTCCAATCTGTGTAGATGCGAAAAATTCAAACTCATCAAGTACAGGCTTCTTAGTGATGATCCTCACCGTACCACCGATAGCATTGGAACCATAAAGTGTACCTTGTGGTCCTCGTAAAACCTCAACTCGCTCTACGTCGTTTAAGTTTTCAAAAGTGAAAGGAACATCATCGACAAAAACACTGGTTGTATCTGGAAATGCTGTGTTACCTCCACTCAGCCCACGCAAAATAAGTTGACCTCTGGGAGAAGCTGCCCCTGCAAGTGTTCTATAAAAGTCTTCTGCTGATACTAAGTTACGATCAGCAATGTCCATAGCTGAGATAGTAGAAACCTGCATTGGGATTTCTATGATGGTTTCTTCTTTACGACGAGAGGTAACGGTAATTTTTTCAATTTGTTCTTTAGCACCGTCTTCTGGTTGCTCTTCCGCGGTTGCGTAAAAGCTTGCTGATGCAGCCAGCATGCTAAGGCAGAGAGTACTCTTAGCAAATGGTATCTTCCCCAGTGGTTTCATTGTGATTTCCTTTATTGTTTTTGTGTGAAAAATGCAATAGTACCTATATTGGCACTATTGCTTATGTATCAATGAAGGGTAAAAATAATTTATTAATGTAAATTATTCAAGTTTAATGTAACTTTATTTTTGTTGTGGTGTTTTTGTTTTACTTAAGTCTATACTAATCATAAGGTTACTAATCTGAAAAATAATGCATAGAAATATGGAATTAGCCAAAAGTCTAATAAGGTTTGGAATATTTAATTCTAAGAAAACACTCGTTATCGGGGTTTCTGGCGTTCAGGGCTCTGGTAAATCAACACTAAGCTATTCTCTTTGTAAACAACTTAGGGAAGTTGGCATTACCTGTAAGTGTGTGTCTCTTGATGATTTTTATTTAGATCCAGAAGAGCGGGCAGTGCTTGCTTCAAAGTTTCATCCGCTGTTTCAACAAAGAGGCTTGCCTGGTACTCATGATCTGCAACTATTACAAGATGTTATAGACAGGTTTAAACGCGGCGAAGCATTAACTTTACCTGTATTTGATAAATCAATAGATAGGAAGTTGCCAAAATCAAAATGGCGAAAAGTTGATGCGGGTTTACAGGTACTTATTATCGAGGGATGGTGTATGGGAGTGGCGCCGCAGCCTAGCGATGCGTTAGCATCTCCCGTTAATCAATTTGAGCAAGAGTTTGATAAAGACGGTTCGTTTCGCTTACAAGTGAATCAAATTTTATGTGAAGAGTATCAAGCTATTTTTTCACAATTAGATAGTCTCATTTATTTAAATGGAATGAGCTTCGACAGAGTATATCAGTGGCGCCTGCAACAAGAGCATATGCTCAAAGCATCGACTGGAAAGGGGATGAGTGATGAGCAAGTTAGACAATTCATCCAGCCATTTCAACGCCTTTCGGTATGGGGGATGCAAAGCTTACCAAACATCGCAGATATTGAAGTGTGTTTGGGTGAGGATAGAGCAGTGCTGCAAATAAACACTCAACTTGGTGAATAAACAAGTTGAGTGTAATTTTTACTAAAGTTGATGAATTAGGCCGCTAGCTCTTCAACACCAACGATTAACCAAGGGGCATCCCCCGTCGTTTTACGCTCTAAGTGCCATATTTCGTGGATAGGTTCTTCTTGCATGTCGCCGAGGTCACGATATTTGCCAGTAAACTTAATGCTAACTTCCCAAACGTCAGGGCGTGTATCTGCACGGACTAACTCAGCATCAACAAACATCACTTCAGTGTTAACGTCGCCTTGCTGCTCTCGCTCACGTTTGAACTCTTCAACCAACTCTGGACTCAAGTATTCAGAAACCGTCGAAAAGTCGTTGTTATTCCAAGCGGTTTGAATGGTTTGATAATGCTGCCTTGCGCCTTGTAAAAAGCCGTTGATATCAAAATCTCTAGGCAGGTTCATAGGCACGCTACTTGCGCCAAAACCACCGCCAATTGGTCCTTGGTTTTGAAATTGTTGTGGTGGTGGCGTATTGTTGTAGCCACCCATATGCGGCGCACCGGCATAACTTGGCTGCTGTTTTTTTGCAAGCATGCCTTTAACCAATTTGAAGATTAAAAAGGCAGCAGCGGCAAGCAAAATCATTTCAAGGAATTGAAATCCTTCAAAATCATCGCCAAGCATTGCGGCAATTAGACCACCGGCTAGTAATCCGCCAAGTACACCGGCCATAATGCCTTTTTTACTCGACTTAGGTGTCGTAGTCGATTTTGCATTTAATGCTTGTGTATCAGTTTGCTGCTTTTGCTGGGTTGTTTGTGTTTGCTGGGTTTTTCCTGAGCTCTTACTACCAAACTTCTTTCTTGCTTCAGCATTAAAACTGGCTGTAAATAAAAAAGAAACAAGGGAAAGTAACACAATGAAATGTTTCATAAAGTTCCTATATACCAAAATAACTGCCGCCATTGTAAAGAACTAACATGGCTATTTAAATAGGTATGTACCTCAATTAAATTTGTATTTTGAGAGGTTTAGTAAGGATATTGAGACACCGCCCCAAAGAGTGGGGCGGTGGCGTTATAACCAGCGTAGTGAGCTTGTCACTTCTGATTGGAAGGTTTCAATCGGCGTACCTCGGTTTGCCACCAGTATGGTGTTGGCTTTACCATCATGAGCAATTAAGCCTTCAAAGCGGCTATCTCCAAAACTATCTTTGCCGTCAATCGTGCTTTGTTGACCAGCTGGCACGACAAAAACCGTGAGTGGACCAAACTCGGATTGCATAACCAAGTGAAGGCTTTTTTGGCCTTTAAAGTTACAAAATGTCGCGTAAACCACTTTACCCGGTAAGTTGTCGAACTTACCCCCAAACATCGCGAGCTTCTCGTTCACGGTTTGCAGTGACACTGTTTCTTGCTTTTGCAGTGCATTTTCTTCGTAATACACATGAGCAAGCGCATGTTCACCGGTATCGACAGGGTGTCCAAAACCGCCAAAGTAAAAGACCACGGCGGCAAAAAATACACTGGCGGCAATCGCAAATGGTGCAGTAGCGCGTCTAAACCAAGACATTTTCACTACTTTGTATTCTTCCGTTTCAAGCTCCTTTTGCTTTGCAATTATCTTATCAGCCAACCCCTCAGGCACATCAATATCGAGTGATTTTCCCAAGAAATCGTCGAAAGCTTGCATTTCTTCGACCAGTGCTTGCAACTCAGGTTGCTGTTCGGCCTGTTTCTTGACCTCTTCATCATGAGGATCAGCAACGAGGCGGCGTCGAAATTCGAGTTCATCCATCAGTTTGATGCCCCCTTTATTGGTTCATATTCAGTCGTTAAAGCGTCTTTTAGCTGGTTGCGAGCACGGTATAACCTTGTCATCACCGTGTTTTTATTCAGCTCAAGTATATCGGCGATTTCATCCCCAGAGCATCCCATCACCACTTGCAGTAGCAGTGGTTCACGATATTCTGGTGCTAAGTTGGCTATTTGTCGTTGCACAACGGTTTGCTCCATTGCATCATCCAAAGCCGAACTGGTATCGTCGACCAGCGTATCTTGTTCAACCTCCGCATAGTCAAATTGCTTGCGCTCAAAACGACGTGCATTCTCTCGTCTTAAAATAGTTAATAACCAAGGCTTTGCTGCATTTTCATCTTGTAATGAATCGAGTGCGCGCCAAGCCCGCAAAAAAGTTTCTTGTACTAAGTCTTCTGCTATTGTCGGATCGCCAGACAACCAATAAGCGAACTTATATAGCTCTTTGTGGTACATCCGAACCAGTGACTCGTAGTGATGTTGTTTACTGGCCATATCTATGAGACCTATCTTTTTGCAGGTTTATTTCAACAAAAACTTATTTTATTTTAGTTGATTTTGGGAGTGTATCTCACACCAAGCATAATGGATCTGTTAATTATTTACTAACAAATCTAGTTCGTCTTGCAATAAAAAAGCGCCCTGAGGCGCTTATTGATATAGATTGCCTAAATTCTGGCTTTTATTTGTGTGAACCGTGCTTTTTACACTGGTTTTAATTTCATCATATAGTTGAGACAAGTCTACTTTTGCGCTATTGCCTCCATACAGCGAGCTTTGTAGCGTTTGTACTTGTGCTCGCAATGAGCTGGGCTGAAGTGCTAGCCATTGTGTCATGGTGATATTTTGTTGTTTGGTGTAGCGCAGTAGCGCTTGATAAAAGCCCGCTGGGTTATCTTGCTTAACCGCTTTTTCAAACGAAATAAAAGGTGCTGGATTTTCATCAGTGACCGTATTGACTAGTGGGTTTGAGGCAGGTTTTGCTCTTAGGCGCCATATTAGTAATGTTATTAGCCATAATACGTATCCGAAAGCGGCGAGTCCCCACATCCATAGCGGGATAACTTGCTCTGTGATCACGTTGGTTTGCGTAGCCGTTGATGGATTTACGTTTGGACTTGAAAGCGGCTGCGGGATTGGAGCAGCCTGTGGTAAGGCAGGCTGATTTGGGTCATGAATCACGCTGACAGACTTACTTGGCAATGTCGCAAACTCTTCACGTTTAGTGATGGTGTTAAACCAAGGTAGTTTTACTTCGGGCAGAGTAAAATCACCGGCAAGTTGCGGTAGGTAAGCAAAAGAAATGGTTAACTGTGAGATGACTTTTCCATCTCGGGTAATTTGCTTACGCTCTGACGCGTCGGGATAAATTCTAAACCCATTAACGTCTTCGAGCTGAATGTCAGGAAGCTGCTCTTTAGTAACACCCACTGCAGTGAGTGTTAGTGTTCGCGTGATAGGCGTCCCAACCATAAACTCGGTATCTTTGGGCTGCCATTCTTCAGAAAAATTCAAATATTCACTGGGTAGCCAGTTATCAGCAGCGTTAGTTGGGATTGGAGATACCGAAAAGTCAATGGTATTGCCAACCGCAGAAGTCGCCATTCTACGATAGCCATCTCTGATCTGGCCGTTGAAGATCGGCGGCTCTATGCTGAAATCACCACTTTTTTGTGGTTGGATCATATATTCGCGAGTGAGCACCATGTAGCGTCGGCCGTCAATAACTTCGTATTCTTCATTGGCTTTGCCCAATTGTGTGAAATTAGCGCCATCTGAGATTGGGGCACTCAGTTGACCATCTAGTAGTTCTTTTCCTACATAGAGCTTAACGGTATAAAGCGCAGCCTGTTGAACATAGAGATTTTTTGTCTTGAGTTCGGTTTTTACGAATATATCTTCACTTTGCTGCTCATCATCACGAGCGACAACTTTTATTTCGATCGGCTGGGTCGTTTCACCATCTACTTCTAACGCAGGAATGGTGTAAGTACCCGGAGTGCGAGCAACGAGCTGCATTTGCCAGGTAGTGGAGCTTGAAACGCTACCATTAATGATACTGGTTCTTGAACTGGTATTCACCGGGCTGGTGATAAAGTCGTTACTAAGCACAGAAACATCAGGAATGGTGCCTTTGACTTTGCCCTCAGCGATAATCGACAACGTGAAATATTCACCTGCGAGCACTGGGTTTTTGTCTACGCTGGCTGTGAGATTTTCCAATGCCAACGTGGCGTGGCTTAATATCAACAAAGACAGACAAAATAGAATGCGTTTTACCATGATTTTTCAGCTCCTCTTGGTAGACGTCTTTGTTTACGTTGTTGTGCTTCTAGTTGCATTTTATTTCTCAATAATATGGCCGGATCATCAGGTACTTTTCTAAGCAGTTGATTAAGCTGTTGCGCTTTCTCAATTTCTTCAGGGGTAAGTGGCCGACTATCTTGCATCATTGCAGCCTGTGCCTTTTCTTCATCCTGCGGTGACTGCTTGGGATCGGGCGTAGGTGCGGCTTGTGCTTGCTGTTGTTTTTGCTCTTGAGTTTGTTCGTCAGCTGCTTGCTGGTCTTGGCGGGCAGCATCTAGCTCTGGCTCGTTGTTGTTTTGTTCTGACTCACTTCCTGCTTGTGAATTCTGTTGGTCTTGCTGACCTTGTTGGTCTTGCTGACTTTGTTGGTCTTGCTGACTTTGTTGGTCCTGCTGACCTTGTTGGTCCTGCTGACCTTGTTGGTTCTGCTGACCTTGTTGGTCTTGCTGACCTTGTTGGTCCTGCTGACCTTGTTGCTCTTGCTGACCTTGTTGGTCCTGCTGACCTTGTTGGTCTTGCTGACCTTGTTGGTCTTGCTGACCTTGTTGGTCTTGCTGACCTTGTTGGTCTTGCTGACCTTGTTGGTCCTGCTGATTTTGCTGCTCTTGCTGATCCTTTAACGCTTCGACTAACGCTTTATTATCCTTCGCTTGCGTAAAATCAGGATCTAGGGATAAGGCTTTTTCGTAGGCAGAAATTGCGTCGTCTAATTTACCAAGCCGTGCTAGCGTATTGCCCAAATTGTATTGGCCTTCTACTGAGCTTGTTTGTTCGAGTGTTTTTACCGCTCCTTCGTAATCTCCAGCTTTATATAGGGCTGCACCTTTTAGTACCGGATTATCGGCAAGAGCAGCTTCATCGAACGCTTCATTTTGGTAGGCCTGCAGCGCGTTTTGGTCGCTATTTTTAAACCACTGTGTCCATTCATTCGCCAGCGCTTTTTGCTGTGGCAACATCGCAAAAACAACCAAAGCACTTAGCATAACTGCGTGATTTCGAACCAATAGCAGTGCGAGTGGAATAAGTACAATCAGCAGATATATTCCCGCATCTACTCGCCACTTAGCACTTTCTTGGTCGCGTTTAAGCACCGATGTATTTGCACCCAAATTTGGCTTAAATGTCTCTATGTCACTGCTGTCAGCAGTATAGCTGGCAAATTTTCCACCCTTAACTCTAGCCAGTTTTTCAAGTCGAGTCGGGAATAACTTTGGTACGACTATCTGACCATATTGGTCTTTTAAAAAGCCGCCTTCAGGTAATTTGATTGGTGCGCCTTGCGCCGTACCTAAGGCATAGATACTTAACTTAAATGGGCTGTCAGAAAGAAGCTTTTGTACATCTTCTGCGTCTTCTTGTTCAAGTCCATCGGTTACCAAAATAATGTCACCATAGGTTGCACTTGCACCTGTTAACAAGCTAACGGCTTCTTCGATACCTGCATATACGTTAGAGCCTTTTGAGGGCATGATCTCTGGACGAAGGCTCGGGATCAAGTTCTCAAGAGTAGTGACATCAGTTGTGAGTGGCGATACAGTAAAAGCATCGCCTGCATAGGCAACTAAACCTGTTTCGCCTTCTTTAAATTGCTTTAGCATGTCTAAAGTTTTAAATCTCGCTTGCGTTAAGCGGTTTGGCGTGAGATCGGTTGAGTACATAGAATAAGACATATCCAGCACTAACACTCTAGGTGCCTGAGTTTTAAAAACCGGTACTTCTTGTTTTTCGATACTTGGCCCTGCAACCGCAATAATGGCCAACAAAAAGAACACAATTCCAAGCCAAGAGTTACTTTGTTTTTGGTGTTTTTGACCATCGGCTCCCATCACCACCTTCATCAGGTGCGGTGCGATAAGTTGCGCTGATTTTTGATTGGACTTTTTAGACCATTGCAATGCACTGTATACCACCCAAGGAATAAGCAACCAAAGCAGGTGTGGGCGAATAAATTCAAATTCCATAATATATTTACCCTCTTAATTTTGTTCTTAGTACGAGACTTAGCTGAGCCACAAAAAGCAAGCCGAGTATCGCGAGGAGAGGAATATAAAACAGTGAAATCTTAGGACGGAAAGTCTGTGTTTCATCACTTATCGGTTCTAGCTCATCGAGCATTGCGTAGATCTGTTGTAGGCCCTCCACGTCTTTTGCGCGAAAATATTGCCCACCAGTTTCTTTGGCGATATGTTGCAACGTTTTCTCGTCGATACTACTACCGGCCATAGAATTAAAACCAAATAAACCAAAACCGCGTCGACCATCAGAGCCAACACCAACGGTATAAATTTTTATGCCTTCTTCTCGGGCTAAGATCAGTGCTTCTTCTGGTTTAAGGTTGCCCGAGGTGTTTTGACCATCGGTCAGCAAAATCAAGATTTTGTTACTTTGTTCACGTTCACCAAAACGCTTTACCGACAAACCAATAGCATCGCCAATCGCTGTGGCGCGTCCAACTAAACCAATTTGTGCCTCACTAAGCATTTGGCTAACCGTCGCTAAATCTCGGGTGAGTGGCGTTTGCAAAAACGCGGTGTCACCAAAAAGAATAAGTCCCAGACGATCTCCTTGGCGCGCTTCGATAAAGTCGCTAACAACGGCTTTGACGACAGACAATCTGTCCACTAAGCGACCTTGGTATTCCATATCTTGCTCTGTCATTGAAGCCGACAAGTCAACGGCAAGCATAATATCGCGTCCCTCATTTGGCACAACGATTGGGTCGTCAAGCCAAGTCGGGTTTGCCGCTGCGGTTACCAGTAATAGCCAGATGAGAGTTTCCACTAGGCTTACTTTTGCGCGCTTATTGAGTTGATTTGTGCTCGCGAGTTGTAACTTTGCGGCACTTGGCATACGAATATTGATGTTGGTCTGCGCGATACTCGGTTTAAACTTCGCAATTAGCCAAGGCAGAGGTAACAATAAAAAGGCAAGGGGCCAACTAAACTCAAACATCGAGACGCTCCTTCACTTTGAAGGTATTAATCGCACGACATAGTTTATCGCAGAGTGCGGGGTCTTGAGTCGGCGCATATAACGAGTCGAGCTCTTGCTGAGTGAGTTCAACGCGTGTGAGTCTTGCTTGCAGCGTTAACCATTCTTGGCCCGATCTACTCGCAGCGGTATCACCGTAATAATGTTTTACTAAACGTTTGAGTATGGTGTGTAATGCTTGGGCATTAGCATGCAAATGACTCAGTTTTACGGCTTCCTTTTTTGCCTTTAAAAATTGCTGGCGACGATATAATAGCCAACACATAACCCCAAATATTGTGAGTAGAATACAAATAGCTCCCCACATTGGATAAGAGAGTGGCCACCAGCTCACGCTTTGAGGGATGACCACATCATTAAGCTGGTCGAGTGGATTGACTTGCATTTAACCCCTCATGATTTGTAATTCGATTGGTAATGACGCGTCGTACTTTTGTAACGACATACCAGAGCGCTTAAGTAGCGCTAATCTTCGATTGAAAAAGTCAGACGCATTTTGCGAGAATTTGTCTCTAAATTGCTTGTCCATCAAGGGCAATGTCCAGTTTTGTTCACCAGCTGAGACCTCAATCGCTTGACTGTATTCAGGCAGATGATGCTCAAAAGGATCACTCACCATACAACCAATGACTTCGTTATGGCGAGTGGCACGCTCTAGTAATTTAAAGCTTTCATCATTCAACTCCGTAAAGTCCGAAATGAGATAAATCAGGCTGCCGGGCTTAGCCAGATGCACAAGTCGTTTTAAATTCTCATTGAAACGATCCCCCGAGGGGTGAGTCTCTTTTTGAATTAATGCTTGTTCGTGTAGGGCACAAAACTGATGAGCTAGCGCAAGCACTCCACGGTCGCGAGCAATCGGTTTTAGCTCGTGGTGATTGCTGTCATTAAATACCACACCACCAACACGGTCGCCGCGTTGGCATGCAGCCCAAGACACCAAAATGCCTAAGTGCGCCGCAAGCACCGACTTAAGTAACAGCTTTGAACCAAATAGCATGCTTGAGGAAAAGTCACAAAATACAAAAACGGGGCGTTCCTTCTCTTCTTGAAAGAGTTTCGTGTGTGCTTCACCGGTACGCGCGGTAACTCGCCAGTCAATCGCACGAATATCATCACCATATTGGTATTGTCTGACTTCAGCGAACTCCATACCCCGACCTTTATGCGGTGCAAGGTATTGCCCTGATTGAGCACTTTTCACTTTTCCTCTCGGTTTGAGCGAAAGTAAATGCGCTTTGGACTTATAAAAAAGTAGCTCTTTCAGGCCGAGTTCGACACCATTACTGTGGCTTTCATTAAACCAGCTGGCTGAATTAAACTGCTTGATGTCGTTCATAGTATTATGGAACAGCAACCAATTCTAAAATCTTACTGATCACCTGATCTTTGGTGATCCCATCCGCCTGTGCTTCATAACTCAGCACGATACGGTGGCGTAGCACGTTATGTACCACAGCTTGAATATCTTCTGGGGTGACAAAGTCTCTGCCTTGTAGCCACGCATGAGCACGAGAACATTTATCAAGCGCAATTGTAGCTCGAGGGCTCGCACCATAATCAATCCAACTTGCAAGCGTTGCATCAAAGCGTTGTGGCTGTCTGGTCGCAATAATTAATTGCACAAGATATTGCTCCAGAGGCTCAGCAAGATGCATGCTTAGTACGGTTTTACGGGCCTCAAATAGGGTTGCTTGACTAATAGGTGTGAAGGTCGCTTGGTACTCCTCCAACGCCTCGCCACGAGTGAGGCGCAAAATATCTACCTCGGTTTCTGCATCCGGATAATCGATATTCAGATGGAGTAAAAAGCGGTCAAGCTGCGCTTCCGGTAGCGGGTATGTACCTTCTTGTTCAAGCGGGTTTTGCGTTGCCATTACCATAAATAGCTCAGGTAACGGATACGTTGTTTTGCCAACGGTTATTTGGCGCTCGGCCATTGCTTCTAGTAGCGCTGATTGCACTTTGGCTGGCGCTCGGTTGATTTCGTCAGCCAAAATCAAATGATGAAAAAGCGGGCCTTTCTCAAATACAAATTCATTGGTTTGTTGGCGATAGATATCTGTACCAGTTACATCAGAAGGCAATAAGTCAGGGGTAAATTGGACGCGTTGAAAGCTCCCTTCAATGCCTTTAGCCAGCGCATTTACGGCACGGGTCTTAGCTAGACCAGGGGGGCCTTCAACCAATAAATGACCATCTGCTAAAAGCGCGATAAGCAAGGATTCGGTCAGTGCACTTTGCCCTAAAATTTGGGTATCTAAATATTCTTTTAGTTGAGAAAACTCGTTTACTGCCATGAGACTGCCTTTTAAGCCGACAAAAATAAAAATAGTTATATGGACGCGGAATGAATAATCAAGTTGATTAGACCCATAATTTTAGAAAAGTTCATAAATTTTAAATAACAATTTCAAATACTTTGAGATTGCTTGAAAAAGCATCTAAAGTTGGTTTTCACGGTTTAAAAAGCAGTCATTTCGTGCTTTGCTATTGGCAACTTCGATTTGGTTGTTTAGAATCGGAGGAAATTAACAGGTCAGACCTGTCAGCGGGAGAGCAAAATTCATGTCTGAACAAAACATACTAAAAACATCAAAAGGCGACCGAATCGCTATCGTGAGCGGCCTGCGTACGCCATTCGCAAAGCAAGCTACCGCTTTTCACCACGTTCCAGCCCTAGATTTAGGTAAAATCGTCGTCAACGAAATGCTTGAGCGTTTGAACTTCGATCGTAAAGAAATCGACCAACTGGTATTCGGCCAAGTTGTACAAATGCCGGAAGCACCAAACATTGCGCGTGAAATCGTGCTTGGCACTGGCATGCCAGTTTCTGTTGACGCTTACTCTGTATCACGTGCATGCGCAACCAGTTTCCAAGCGATTGCTAACGTTGCAGAGAGCATTATTTCAGGTCAAGTGAGTGTCGGTGTTGCTGGTGGTGCGGATTCTTCATCAGTGCTACCGATCGGCGTGAGCAAAAAGCTTGCAGGTAGCCTTGTTGACTTGAACAAAGCACGTACGCTTAAGCAGCGTTTACAGATTTTCTCAAAGCTAAGACTCAAAGACTTACTGCCAGTGCCACCGGCAGTTGCAGAATATTCAACTGGCTTATCAATGGGGCAAACGGCTGAACAAATGGCTAAGACTCACGGGATCAGCCGTGCAGATCAAGATGCGATGGCGCACCGCTCACATACCTTAGCTGCAAAAGCGTGGTCGGAAGGCTTATTAAACAATGAAGTAATGGCTGCCCATGTTGAGCCATACAAAAGCTTTATTGACAAAGATAATAACATCCGTGAAAACTCCTCATTGGAAAGCTACGCCAAGTTAAAGCCTGTATTTGACAGACAGCACGGCTCAGTAACTGCAGCAAATGCAACGCCACTGACCGATGGTGCGGCGGCAGTATTAATGATGAGCGAAAGCAAAGCCAAAGCGCTTGGTTATGACATCTTAGGTTATGTGCGTAGTTTCGCCTTCTCTGCAATCGGCGTACACGAAGATATGTTGATGGGTCCTGCACATTCAACGCCTGTAGCTCTTGACCGTGCGGGTATTACCCTTGCTGATCTTGACCTGATAGAAATGCATGAAGCTTTCGCAGCGCAAGCGCTGTCCAATATGAAAATGTTTGGCTCAGACAAATTCGCGCAAGAAAAACTTGGTCGCAGTAAAGCAATTGGCGAAATCGACATGGATAAGTTTAATGTGCTTGGTGGTTCACTTGCATATGGTCACCCATTCGCAGCAACCGGCGCACGCTTGATCACGCAAAGCCTACATGAGCTTAAGCGCCGCGGCGGTGGTCTAGCATTGACAACTGCCTGTGCTGCAGGTGGTCTTGGAGCAGCATTCGTATTGGAGAGCGCATAATGTCAGTATTTTCTTATGAATTAAACGACCATAAAGTCGCCATCGTCACCATCGACGTGCCGGGCGAAAAAATGAACACCCTACGTGATACATTTGCTGATGAATTATTAGAGATCATCGCAAAGAGTAAGCAAGACGACGTAACGGGTATGGTTTTTATCAGTGGTAAAGACGATAATTTTATCGCGGGTGCAGACATTAAAATGCTAGACAGCGCGAAAACCCGTGAAGATGCGTTAGCGATTTCGGAAATGTGTCATAAAACCTTCTTTAAATTGGCTGATTTACCATTCCCGACCGTTGCTGCGATCCACGGTGTAGCACTGGGTGGCGGCTTGGAGTTTGCGCTGGCTTGTGATTACCGTGTATGTACTGAAGACAGCAAGACTAAACTGGGTCTTCCAGAAGTACAGCTTGGTCTATTGCCAGGTGGTGGCGGTACACAGCGTCTACCGAAATTAGTTGGTATTCAAAAAGCACTTGAATGGATGCTAACTGGTAAACAAGTTCGACCTAAGCAAGCGAAAAAAGCGGGCCTAGTTGACGATTCCGTGCCGCACAGTATTTTACTCGACGTAGCGGTGAAGCTTGCCAGAAAAGGTAAGCCTAAGCTTCGCAAACCGAATTTAGACAAAATTAGTCAGTTGCTAGAATCTAACCCGTTCGGACGCAATATCATTTTCAAAAAAGCACAAGAAAATGTTGAGAAGAAAACGGGCGGTCACTATCCTGCGCCGCTCGCTATCATCAAAGCGGTACGTGCATCTGTAGAGCTGGACAAGCTTAAAGGTTATAAAACCGAAGCCGAGGGTTTTGCTGATTTAGTGATGTCTGAAGTATCGCGCTCGCTACGTGGGATTTTCTTTGCGACAACGGAAATGAAAAAGGATTTCCAAGGTGAAGATCTTGCTCCTGTGAAACGTGTTGCAGTGCTAGGTGGTGGCTTAATGGGCGCAGGTATTACCCATGTTAGTGCGGTTAAAGCAGGCACTCCGGTACGTATTAAAGATGTTGCGCATCAGGGCATTAGCAACGCATTAAATTACAGCTATAAGATCCTAACGCAACGCCAAAAGCGTCGTATTATTTCAAAGGCAGAGATGCAGTCAACTTTGAATATGATCACGGGGACAACAGATTACTCTGGTTTTAAACACACAGACATGGTGATTGAAGCCGTATTTGAAGACTTAGACCTTAAACAGTCGATGGTGGCGGATATTGAACGCGAATGTAGTGAGAGCACGATATTTGCAAGTAATACGTCATCATTACCAATCGGCCAAATCGCGGCAAAAGCGACGCGTCCTGAAAACGTAATTGGTTTGCATTATTTCTCACCTGTAGAAAAAATGCCGCTGGTGGAGATCATTCCGCACGAGACCACCAGTGATGAGGTTATTGCGCGCACTGTGGCTTTTGCTCGTAAGCAAGGGAAAACACCAATCGTCGTAAAAGACAAAGCTGGTTTTTACGTAAACCGTATTCTGGCGCCTTATGTCAACGAAGCGGCAAATCTTTTGCTTGCCGGTGAGCCGATAGAGAAAATCGATCAAGCCTTGGTTGAGTTTGGTTTCCCAGTTGGTCCTCTTGCGCTTCTTGATGAAGTAGGTGTAGACATTGGTTCTAAGATAGCGCCAATCCTAGAAAAAGAATTAGGTGCTCGCTTTAAGGCGCCGGATGCTTTTGCACGTATGATAGATAGCAAACGTCTAGGTCGCAAATCTGGTCGTGGTTTCTATACCTATGAAGGTAAAAAAGGCAAGCAAGTGGACGAGTCAGTTTATGAGTTACTCGGTGTCACGCCTTCTCCTAAGTTGAATAAACAAGAAATTGCGAACCGCTGCGTTGCACAGATGCTCAATGAGGCTGCGCGCTGTCTTGATGAAGGTATTATTCGTAATGCAAGAGATGGTGATATTGGTGCTATTTTTGGCATTGGTTTCCCTCCATTCTTGGGCGGCCCATTTAGTTATATGGACAAAAAAGGCGCCAATAAGGTGTGTTCAGAGCTATCAACATACGCTGCTGATAACCCTGTATTTACACCTGCGGAGCCGCTACTCGCAATGGCCGAAGAAGGCAAAGCTTATTACGAGTAACGATACCAATTTATCTAGGGCCTGTTGACCTTCGCTGTTTGATTTTTGTTCTTCTGAGTGTGTTTTGGTAGCGACGCTCGACTTGCCGCCTAGTAATCTAGGCAAAAGTTGAGCAACAATGAACAAAGCGCACTCAGGTGAACCCAAAGGGCAGCGCTTGACTGGCATTTTCTCTGTGTTGCCCCACAAGGATGTGGGGTAAGGTGACTTTGCAGGAGCACTAAGTCTTTATCGCCAGGCTTACATAGAATGACTATGCTACGCAGGCTTTGCCTTGTATAAATACCAGTCAAACTGCTGCAAAAACAAACTTGAAAGATCAACAGGCCCTAATACTCGCTTAAAAATATCCTATCTGTAAGCCGCTGTAATGCGGCTTTTTTCGTTCTCTGGTCTAGACTTAGTAGCTGTAATGGTATGTAACTTTTGTACCATCGACATGGATTCTACAGCACCTAGACGGCCTCTAATTTCTTCTTTTGCTTACTGCGTTCTAGGATTTGCTGAATTTGGACAGCAGAGTATATGAATAAACGTATCTTTTTGCAGATCAGCGGGTTAGTTATTTTTACTATTTTGGTGAGTGGTGGTCTATTTTATTGGTCCACTTTGTTAAACCACGCCATTTCTTCATTTCATCAGTCATGGCAATCAGAAACGGAAGTTGCAATTAAACGTGCTGAGCTGCTAGCTGAGCTGGAGCGTAGCTTTGGTTATAACGGCTTTATTCATCACTTCAAAAATTATGTACTACGCCAAGACGAGGTTTATTACGAACAGGCTTTGGCTGATGTTGAAGCGACCAAAGCGACAATCCTAAAATTGCAAAGTACGGCGCTAAGCAGCCAAGAGACAAAGGCATTAGCCGTTATTCAACACACCTTTGATGAATATACACAAATGCTTGCGCTTGCTAAGTCAAAATTCACATCGAGAAGGCTGAGCTCTGAGGCTGTGGATCGTTTAGTAAAAGTAGATGACACGGACGCAGAAGCTGCATTTAATTATTTGCGTAAGTCGATTGGAAAGAAATTTGAGTTTGCAAAGCAAAACCAATCGATAAAGCTTGCTCAAACCCAAGAGTTGAGTAACACCGGTGTATTGTTGCTGCTACCAATAGTCTTGTTGTTTGCTTGCTTAAACATTTTTACGCTTATTTTTGTGGTTAAACTTATCAACGAAAAGCGAAAGTTATTCAACTCTACTCCTGATGCCATTTTATATTGTGATAAAGACGGTAGGCTTACAGAGGTCAATAAGGCCTGTACAGATTTATTTGGATATCAGCCTCAAGAGCTATTAGGTATGCAGGTTGAAGACCTCATTCCAGAGCGGTATACCGGTAAACATGTCGTGGACAGAGAGAAGTTCCAGGGCACTTCTACCATGCGTAGGGTGACGCATGATGGTCTAAAAATTGTAGGGCGGCACCAATCAGGTGTAGAGATCCCAGTAGATATCGCGTTATCCACGGTGTCCGTCTCTAAAAATGATGTTTTTATTGCGGTGATCCGAGATTTACGTCAAGAACAAGAATTGAAGAACCGAGCTGAACTGGATTTCTTAACTCAGGTTATGAATCGCAGAAAGATTGAAGCGCTGCTGAAAGAAGAAGTGCAGCGGGCCATACGTTATCATCGAGCGCTATCGCTACTGGTAATCGACGTTGATCATTTTAAACAGCTTAATGACACCGCAGGACATCAAGATGGTGATAATGCATTGAAGGAAGTTGGGCAGTTTCTAAGGGAGCAAGCACGCCCAAGCGATCATATTGGACGATGGGGCGGTGATGAATTTGTGATTATATGCCCTGAAACTCGGCCTGATGCTGCGCTTAATTTTGCACAACGACTGGTGCATGAATTTACTCGCTTCACCAGTTTTGGACTGACATTCAGCATTGGCGTGGCAGGATATGAGCTTATTGGTGAAAGCTTTAATCACAAACGATGTTTTGAAGAAGCTGACTTAGCCCTCTATGAGTCGAAAAAGTCAGGTCGAGATCGTGCTTCGCTTTATATCGCGCCACGCAGCTCTTTGGACAAAAAGGCATAGTCTAAAACGAGATCTTTTACTTTAGCCGCTAAAAACCTTACAATTTGCGCCCAGTTTAGACTTGTGGCGGATGTTGATGCATAAAATAGAAGACCTCATTGCTGTTTTTAATGGGTTATTCCTGCACACGCTCAACACTGAGCTGGTAGTGGGCGACGACGAACCTATCTATTTACCTGCAAATGAATCACACCCTCATCACCGCATTATTTTTGCTCATGGCTTTTATGCTAGTGCTTTGCATGAAGTTGCGCACTGGCTTGTTGCGGGCGAAGAACGTCGGCAACTCGAAGATTACGGCTACTGGTATTGTCCCGATGGACGAGATAAAGCGCAGCAGCTCGAATTTGAAAAAGTGGAAGTGAAACCACAAGCGATTGAGTGGGCGTTAAGCGTTGCAGCTGGTTTTTCATTTAATGTTTCCGTTGATAACCTCAACGGTGAACAAACTTGCCGTTTCAGCTTTCAACAACGGGTGCATCAGCAAGTGCTAGTTTTATTAGAAAGCGGATTTAATACCAGAACGACTCAACTACTCAACGCATTAAGCAATTTTTATAATACACCTTGGCCTTTACGCCAGCAGCAATTTAACTGGGATATCCCGACAGAGCTAAGCATGGAGTTTGACGATGCAATTTAAGCTTGGACTTATCATCAATCCTTTAGCTGGGCTTGGTGGGAGCGTTGCACTAAAAGGTAGCGATGGTGCAGAAACAGCTCAACAAGCATTGGCGTTAGGTGCAGAGCCTCGCGCTAATCAGCGAGCAAAAACGGCTTTAACACAATTACTTCCACATCAACAAAACATCGAAATATTTACTGTTAACGGTGAGATGGGGGAGCGTACGGCAAAAGAGCTAGGTTTTAACACCCAAGTGATTTATCAAACTCAAAGCACGGTAACTCGTCCTGAAGATACCGAGACCGCAGCGCAAATGATGCAACAGCTCGGTGTCGATTTGATTTTGTTTGCTGGTGGCGATGGCACTGCTCGCAACATTTGCCACGCGGTGGGTGATTCATGTCCTGTACTTGGGATCCCAGCTGGGTGCAAAATTCATAGCGGCGTATACGCGATAACGCCAAAAGCAGCTGGTAGAGTTGTTGAACTTTTGGTTACCGGAGAGCTTGTCTCTATTGGCGAAGCCGATGTGATGGACATTGATGAAGCTGCATTTCGTGAAGGGACTGTGCGTGCTAAACGATTTGGTGAAATGCAAGTGCCGACCGAGTTGAGATATGTGCAAGCGGTGAAAAACGGTGGCAAAGAAAGCGATGAATTAGTGTTAGCAGATATCGCCGCCTATGTGGTTGCCGAAATGGAAGAAGACGAAACCTATATCATGGGATCTGGTTCTACCGTTGCAGCAGTGATGGAAGAGATGGGACTTGATAATACACTTCTTGGTGTTGATGTTGTAAAGGACCAAGCGCTGATCGCGCAAGACCAAACCGCGCAGCAATTGTTGTCGCTTGCTGATGACAAAACAAAGCTAGTGATCACATTAATTGGTGGGCAAGGACACATTTTTGGCCGCGGTAATCAGCAGCTAAGCCCTAACCTCATCAAAAAAATCGGTAAAGATAATATTATCCTTATCGCTACAAAATCGAAATTAAAGGCCTTAAATGGTCGTCCTTTAATTGCTGATACCGGTGATGAACAACTTGATGAGTCCTTAGCTGGATTTATTAAAGTGATCACTGGATTCAATGACCATGTAATGTACGCCATAGGCCATCAAGAATAATTTAGGAATAAATATGTCTTTAGTAGAATATGTAGAGAAAGCGCAGCAGTTTTTTGATGAGCTTGTTGATAGAGCGAGTGATGATGAGCTATTTGCTGGTGGCTATTTACGCGGTCACTTTGACTTAGCGGTAGGCTATGCACAAGTAGAGGAAGCAGATCTTTCGATTGATGAGTTAAATGCCAAAGTTGAGAGCAGCTTAGTAAAAGCATATCGAAATGGAGAGCTAAATGACGATGACAAAGCGCACGTAGTTTCTATTTGGGAGCAGGTGCAAAATCTAAAATAAATGCACCTCACCTGAGAGTAGCAGGTGCTAGGGCCTGTTGACCTTTGCTGTTTGATTTTTGTTCGCCTGAGTGTGCTTTGATCGCGACGCTCGACTTGCCGCCTAGTAATCTAGGCAAAAGTTGGGCAACAATGAACAGAGCGCACTCAGGTGAACCCAAAGGGCAGCGCTTGATTGGCATTTCTACTGTGTTATCGCCAGACTTACATAGAGCAACTATGCTACGCAGGCTCTGCCTTGTATAAACACCAATCAAGCTGCTGCAAAAACAAACTTGAAAGATAAACAGGCCCTAGAAGTGTAATTTGCATCTGCTACTCAGCCTCGCTTTACATCAAAAATCGCCAATAGATGAATAACAGTGCAAAGCCCACTAAATAAGTCAGCCCCAGTCCCGTTAGAACCTTGGTATAAATTGGTTGACGGCGATAGATCTCACCTTTCACTAATCCTAAATTCATCCAAGCAAAGATAGGAGTAGTGACAAACGCTGAGCTCATGGCAAACATTAGCATGCTCTTTAAGTCGGCTTTAAAAAACAGCACTACGGCCATACCAAGCGCTGCTTGTAGCAATAGAATGAGCGTGTAACTCTTTTTCGTTGTGTTAGGTCGTAACAACTGAAGCGATTCACTAAGCACTCGGGAGTAGCCATCTAACACCGTGATGGTTGTTCCAAACATACATAAAAATGCGACGCCAGCAATTAGCCATCTGGCCCATTCGCCAATCGTATTAGCATACATATCAATGAGCTGCTGTGAGAACGCAACACCAGCGAGTTCCACAGGCTTATCTTGACCGTATTGCATTAGCATACCGAGTAAACAAAAAACGACCGCCAGACCCAGCGTTACAAAATATCCCACCTTGAAATCCAGTAGGATCTGGCTACTTGTTAGCGGTTGTTTAGCCATCTTCGTTTTTAGCCAAGACGAATTAATCGCTGAAATCTCGATTGGTGCGGGCATCCAACCCATCAAGGCAACTAAAAAGCCCAGTAGTGCGATGTCGTAGGGGGAAACCGGATCAATAGGGGCCGGATGGGCCGGACCATTATTAGCCGCAATGGCAAGGGCCATAACCGTGGAAATGGTCAAAATTATCATTACCCATTTGCTAGTCACATCGAGTATTTTGTAATGCCCAACCAATAAGATTGCCAAGCAGCTAGCCAAAAGTATAAAGCTTAACAATTCAATATTTATTGGAAATGGCAGCGAGTAGCTCAAGAGACTTGCGGTAAGTAATAGCACGCCTGCGGTATTTACAATGGCTGCGAAAATATTGAGTAGCACAAAAACCTTAAATCCGAAGCGGTAATGTGCGTGATAACCTTCGACGACACTATGCTTAGAGTGGCTTGTGTACTCTACTGCATATTTAAAAAAGGGATATTTGAGCAAGTTAACGGCAACAATTAGCCAGATCAATTGACTACCAAATAGTGCCCCAGCCTGAGTTGACGAAACGAGATGTGAACCACCGATAGCAGCAGTTGCCATTAATATTCCAGGCCCAAAGATGGCAAATTTGCCTTTAAGAGATAGCAGCGCTGGCAATGTAAATTCCTTAAGTCTTTGTTATTTTAATTTTGCTGCCAGTCTACGAAGTTTTAAGAATTGCCGCAACACTGTCGTTGAGTCGCATTTCACAGACGGTGTTGAATGTGAGATAACTAGTCGCTTACTCATCCTGCTCTAAAAAGTATTCATCTAGGTCTTCTTTGATGTCCTGATAATCATCTTCATCTAAATTTAAAACTTTCAATACATCTGCTTTCATTAAGTGCCAATCAGGTGCGGCAACAAAACGTTTATTGATATGTACAAAATTTTCAGCCATTTTTAGAGCAGCGAAAGCTAATTTCTGCTCTTCGTCTTTACAGTTTCCCAAAAACTCAGGGTCATGGTGGCATAAAATCATCTGACAAATACTTTGTGGCAAATTCCAGGAAGCCGCGAGGAAGTAGCCTATAATAGCATGATTGGTCTCGTACTTTTCTTCTTCGTGCTCGACTAACAGCTTGTCATAATCTTTGTTCGCGGCAATGAGCGTTTCCATATAATCGGGGTAATTTACCGCCATAGCGGCAATCCCTGCGTCATGAAATAAGCCTAGTAAGTGCAAGTTTTCGATAGGAACACGCGATTTAAGTTTATTACCAATCACCATAATGCTATCTGCGATGTCTGAAGCGTTATCCCAAAATCGCTCCAAACTGATACAACATTTACGTTGGTCAAAGGTTTGTTTGAGCAAAAAGCCGGTCACAAGCTTACTAATAGAGTCTAGACCTAGAAAGACGACAGCCTGTTTTACATCCGTTACCGTTCTTGCCAAACCGTACAGTGGGGAATTGATGATTTTTAGCACCGCGGCTGAGGTGCTGACATCATGAGCGATGATAGAAGCGATGTCGTTCAGGTCTGGATCCGGTGCAGCAAGTGCTGCTTGCAACTCGCTTATCAGCGCGGGCTTCGGTGGTAAATTAAAACCATGTTTGACGTCAGCTAACACTTTGTCGTCTAGATCTATCATCTAAAAATCCTTAATTTCAGACATATAAAAAGCATAGCGTAAATTCTTTATTGAACACTGACTTGAGACAAAAAAATACCAAGTCGACTACTAATTCGGCAAAGTGTCTCGTCAATAGGCACGTTTTCTTGCTTAGCATGTAAATATTAAGTTATGGTTAAGCAATTTTTTCTTAGGGCAATGGTATGCACGAAACACAACAAGCGAACTCGCAAAATTCTGCGATCACCCGTTTTCTAAACGGGATAGAGCGGGTGGGGAATAAACTTCCTGATCCTGCAATCATTTTCTTATCAGCAATGTTGCTGATTTGGCTACTTTCTTGGCTATTTTCAGGCGTAGAATTTAGCGCTATTGATCCAAGAACCAATCAGGCGATTGTCGTTCACAATTTATTAGACCCAAATGCGCTTGCCGGATTTATGGCAACGATGGTAAAAACCTTCACGGGATTTGCGCCATTAGGCGTGGTGCTAGTTGCTATGCTAGGTGTGGGCGTTGCTGAACATTCTGGCTATATTAATACTGGCCTTAAAATCATGCTCAAACGCACGCCTCAGGCACTACTAACTCCTTCTATTATTCTTATTGCAATTGTAAGCCACACGGCGACAGATGCCGGATACGTGTTAGTTATTCCGCTTGCCGGTGTTATTTTCTATGCGATGGGAAGACATCCTCTTGCGGGTATTGCTGCGGCATTTGCTGGCGTAAGCGGCGGATTTAGCGCGAACTTTATTCCTTCAGGTATCGATCCGTTGCTACAAAGCTTTACCCAAAGTGCAGCGCAGATCATCGATCCAGAAATCGCGATTAACCCACTAAACAACTGGTTTTTCACCTCAGCATCGAGCTTATTCATTATCTTATTAGGTTGGTATATCACTGATAAAATCATAGAGCCAAGGCTAAAAGCGACAGAAATTGACGGCGATACAGAGAGCTTGCCTTCGTTTGATGAGATCACAAGCAAAGAAAAAAAGGGCTTTGTGGTGGCGTCTATGGTGATGTTAGCAGGTATTGCATTATTGGTTTATGCATCAAGCGGTGAAGATTCAGCACTACGCAGCCCGTCGGGCGCTTTAACTGATTTTAGTGCGCCGTTAATGCAATCAATTGTACCACTTATCTTCCTACTGTTTTGGATCCCTGGTGCGGTTTACGGTTTCGTTGTCGGTACGTTTAAAACCTCAAAAGACATGATTGATGCCATGACTAAAGCCATGAATAGCATGTCTTACTATATTGTTATGGCGTTTTTCTGTGCACTTTTCATTAGTGCCTTCAGCCATTCAAATTTGGGTGCTCTGCTTGCCATTGAAGGGGCTCAAGTATTAAAAGCATTGGCGCTGCCAAGCTATGTTACTGTAGTTGGTATTATCTTCTTGACCGCATTTGTAAACTTATTTGTAGGGTCAAGCTCTGCGAAGTGGGCGTTGCTGGGGCCGATTTTTGTTCCGATGTTAATGCAATTGGGCATTTCACCTGATTTAACACAAGCAGCTTATCGTGTTGGTGATTCTGGCTCAAATATAATCACTCCACTTATGCCTTACTTCCCGCTGGTTGTGGTTTATTGCCAGAAATACGTTAAGTCGACAGGAATAGGTACATTGATAGCGATGATGTTGCCTTACTCAATTGCCTTTTTGATTGGTTGGAGCATCTTCTTATTGATCTACTGGATGCTTGGTATTCCACTAGGTCTACAAGCAAGTTATGCATATCCAGCTGGAATGTAATTTGGGGAATGTAACTTCAGGGGATCCTTAAAACAATGCACTCCTGATCTAAATCTTAGATTAAGTAACAAAAAGCGCTGTTCATTGACATGACAGCGCTTTTTATATTCTGTTATTTTGCACTGCATCTTACGCGGATTTATTGATACCCAGCCAAGAAAATGAGCGGTTTAAAAATGCTCCAGCGCCTGTTTCAATGCATTCACCATGGGCAATCACGATATATTGAGGTTGCCAAGCAGCCATCTTTGAAAAACAGGCTCGGGCCTGCTGCTTCCCAAACACAAACGAAGTTCGCCAGTCTATGGGCGTTTTACCGTTAGGGCTAATGATCCCAGTGATTTTCGCTAATACTTTTTTAAAACCGGAGAAGTGGTTAGGGTGAAAGTTCTCGATAAGATCTGTCAAAATTAATGTACTGCTCTCTTTGTGGAAGAATACGACTTCTTCCATCACCGCGCTGCCTTTAAAAATGAGTTGCTCAATATCTCCTTGCCACTCGGGTTCTGCCATGTCGCCCAGTTGGCGGTGAAAAGTAAGATCAGACCGTTTTTTGTCGACACCTGGAGAAGCAAACATAATCGCATGTGGGAACTTTTCCTGCCAATCTCCCATAAATAGGTGATGAAGTTTATTTGGAGAAATTAGATAGTGGACTTGCCCAAGTTGCGTCAATTCACTCAGTAATCCTTCCGTTAATTTTCCAGGAGAGTGCACCCATAATGCGCCAGAGGAAAGCTTTACTATGGTGCTTCTGGTAGTGTATGGCATGCCAAAGAATGGTACTGCGGGGCCGTTGTGGATCCAAATGTTTTTACCAATTGCAATTAATTCGCTCATCTGATTTCCTTACTCTTGTTAGCGTGGATGACTATATCAAGGAACTTTTTTGTTTGAAATATAGTCTTATGCAAGTTGGTATGAAATTTATTTAAATCCTTGTATTAGCATACCTTATCATTAATCTTGGGCGCGTTGTTCAGTCCCATATCTCGCCATAAAAAGCGCAACGCTTTGCTCTACAATAAAGTCCGTTTCCTCCGTATTTGTGAGATCAAATCCATAAAGCCGTGGGTAAAAGATAAAAGACTTGAGTTGATATAAGAACTGTTGTGCTGCGAATGCCTGATGTTCGATATACAGTGCATTGTTAGCGACAGCATCAGCTAAAAACGTTTCTAAATAACGCATACAACCTACTTTACTGTTATTGAAATGCGCAGCCAATGTAGAGTCTTGCAATAACTCGATAAATGCCACGCGAGCCACTTTGATAAATGATTCAGAAGTGAGCAGATTGACTTCTCGTAAAGCGATTTCTTGAAGTTGTTTTGCAATCGAGACATCGGGTCGATATTGATAAATATCACCTTGGTCAACTTGAAGCATCATGTGTTCAAGTACGTTATACAGTAGTAGCTCTTTAGTCTCAAAGTGATTATAAATCGTTCGTTTAGACACTTCAGCGTGCTTTGCGATGAGATCCATACTGGTATTTTGAGCACCGTGCTGAGCAAATAACTGTTGGGCAGCCTCTAGAATTTGCAGTCGCTTTCTTTCTGATTGTTTCATTTTATCTATTACAGGCAAGGGAATATCAACAAATGGATACTCCGCATTTTAGCAAAACTAAAATAAATTACACTGCTTAGTTTACTTTCTATTCTTGATGTGTAAACTACACTGTGTAGTTTACTTTTGGTGGTTATATGAAAAAGCGAACATGGTTTGGCTTGATGGTGGTCTTGCTGATAGGAGTAGGAGGAGTTATGGCTTCTAATTTAAATGCTGCGGTAAATCAAAGTGGGTATTCATCAACTCAATATGGTGATGGTAAATTTCATAATACTCATGAAACGAATAAAACGAGCCTAGGTAAGACGCTGGAAATTTTCTGGCGCTTTTTTACCGAGCAAAAAGTCAATGCGGTGCCGAAGGTTGATATGCCAGTAAAAGTGCTCACCGAGGCGAATTTAAAGGCACTTTCTGATACGCAAACTCACGTTATCAAACTGGGTCATTCATCAGTACTTATTAAAGCGCAAGGGCAATATCTTCTGATTGACCCCGTTTTTGCTGAACGAGCATCACCATTTTCATTTATTGGTCCAAAGCGTTTTCATCAACCACCTATTACTATTGAATCATTGCCTCAAATTGATAAGGTGTTGATTTCACATAACCATTACGACCACCTAGACAAGGAAAGCGTAAAGCGATTAGCAGACAGAGTGGGGGCATTTTATGTACCTTTGGGCGTAGAAGGTGATTTGCAAAAGTGGGGAGTTCCCGCCGAGAAAATAAAGCAGTTTGACTGGTGGCAGTTTGAAGAAACCGCTGAGTTAACACTCACCTTTACACCTACTCAGCATTTTTCTGGACGTGGACTTGGAGATGCAAATAAAACCCTTTGGGGAGCGTGGGCTATTCGCACAGCAGACAAAAATATCTTTTTTAGTGGAGACTCTGGTTATTTTGCTGGATTTAAGGAAGTAGGTGAAAGGCTTGGCCCGTTTGACCTAACCTTAGTAGAGACTGGCGCGTATGATAAAGATTGGTCTGATATTCACATGACGCCAGAGCAAAGCGTACAAGCTCATATAGATCTGCGAGGAACGCATATGATCCCCATTCATAATGGTACTTTTGACTTGGCTTTTCACTCTTGGTTTGATCCGCTCGCAAGAGTGAAAATCGCAGCAGAGCAAAATCAAGTGGCACTGGTAACACCTGTTGTAGGTGAAGTGTTGACGCTATCAGAAACGCTATCAAGTAGCAGCTGGTGGGAAGCGTTGATGCCCTGAAATCTTTAGCAAAACAGGAGTTAACGTTGTGAGACGATAGCTCCAAGTCTTGTTCCGCATCTTCAGGGAGCAAGTTGTTACAAACTCTTTGTTTTTCTGTACAGTTGAATATAGTGCGAACTAAACGTTGGCTGTTTCGAGTGATGGCTTAAACAAAGAGAACTAATCACACCTTTTCTTATATCAGCCAAAACCTGTCTACAGATATTGTAAATAATGTTAATATCCTGCTTGATTTTTGTACCTAAAAAATATATATTCCCTACCTTTTTTAATAATACAACGATTGGATTACTTTAATCGCAAAATGGACGAGTTTGTTTATGGTTTCAATTTATCAAACCACAATGTATTTCTACCAATATAGCTGTATTACAAGGGCAGGGAGTTACTAATGTTAAAGAAGTTAGTATTTTTTACTTCACTGTTTTTCAGCATTAGTGCTCTGGCAATCAGTACACCTTCTTACGTGTCGGTTTCAATGAATGGCACTACAGTAACGCTTGACTGGGGGACGGTTTCTGGGGCCAGTTACTACCAGTTACAGTATCGAGACGGTTATGGTAGTTGGGGAACTTCTGGGGGCTCTTATTATGGTGGAACTCACAATTGGACCGGATTTACCGGTACTTTACAAAATAGAAATTATCGAATGCGAGCATGTGATAGTAACAACGTATGCTCGTCTTGGTCTAGTGCGTCAAATTGGATAAGTACGCCTTTACCTATTCCAGATACACCGTCTTATGTCTCAGTTTCCATGAATAACGATGGCAGCAGTGCTTATCTTTCATGGGGCACTGTTTCTGGTGCTAGCTACTATGAGCTGCAATATCGAGATGGCTATGGTAGTTGGGGGACATCTGGAGGAAGTTATTACAATGGTTCTCATACGTGGAATAACGTAACAGAAACACTTTCCAATCGTAACTACAGAATGCGCGCGTGTAACAGTGAACACGGCTGTTCATCTTGGTCCAGTGCCTCAAACTGGATAAGTACGCCCTTACCAGTGCCAGCCTCCCCATCTTATGTGTCAGTGTCCATAAATCCAACAAAAGTTTCTCTTTCTTGGCAGGAGGTATCTGGAGCAAGTTATTATCAGCTACAGTATCGAGATGGAAGCGGCAGCTGGGGAACATCGAACTTGAGCTACTATGATGGTTTGCACGTTTGGCATAATCCAACAGAGATACTCAATGAACGTAATTACAGAATGCGTTCATGCAATAGTGAAAATAGTTGTTCTTCATGGTCCAGTGCATCTAATAGAATTAGTACACCAACGCCAAACACACCCAACAAACCAGTCGCGGTTGTTAATGGAAAAGATATTGCGGTTGAATGGAATGAAGTGGAATGGGCTACAAAGTATAAGATTCAAGTGCAATGGTCTCACGCTGAGTTCGCCGGTATAGAAGATTATGAAAGTATAACTAACTCTATATCATGGCAAGATACGTACCCAGGTTCACGGATATATAAAATACAAGCTTGTAACGCGGTGGGATGTTCTAGTTTGTCGGCACCATCAGAACAGGTCCATTTAGCCAGTGTGCCAGCTCGCCCAGCAAAGCCTCAAGCGTCAGCGACGGGTAATAAGATTCAAGTAAGTTGGAATGCGGTATACGGTGCTACTTATTATGATTTAAGCATCAAGTATGGCTTAAACGACTGGACTGTTCCTGGCCGTTATGAATATCAAGGCACAAGTATTAGCTGGCCTGATCTGGAAGTTGGTACAAGACTTTACAGAGTAAAAGCGTGTAACAGTGCAGGTTGTTCTGATTATTCTGATACTTCATTACCACTCAAAAACTTTGTAGATACCCCTCGTGCAAACAGGGTTGGTGAGCATGGAATTGAACTACTTTGGGATACTTCTCTGAAAGGAAAGTTTGATATTCAAATTAAGTTTAACCATAACGAATGGACTGAACCAGGTAGGTTTACCAGTAACGAAAAAGGCATCAACTGGGATAACGTACCATCGGGTGAACGCAGTTATCGGATCCGCTCATGTGACGACAGTCTAACGAATTGTAGTGAATGGTCTGCGGAGTCGAATAAAGTTTCGATACCGCTTTGGATACATGATGTGCAGGTTGATGGGAGTTCAACAAGGTTAGAGTGGGGGCCAATAATAGGCGCTAACTACTACGATATCTCAATTAAGTACAATAATAATGATTGGACAGTACCTGGTCGGTTTACTTCGAGTGCTCACTATATCGCTTGGGATAATGTCGAAGCTGGTGTTCGCTCGTATAAAATTCGCTCTTGTACAGGAGTGATCGGTAATGCTGTTTGTTCTGGTTGGTCCGAACCTACGAAAGACTATACCACGGTTGGCTTGCCAAGTAGCACCCCGGCTCTCAAAGTCACTGCAATTGAAAGAACTTTTATTAATGAATCTGAACGCATAACTTGGCAATTTGCCAGCCCACCAAGTACTTCTCTAACTACGACTCTATTTGTGATAAAACCGGGAAGTTCGGACATGATAGAACTAGCTAGCGTTAGTAACAGTGGCGTAGGAGTTCATGATTTTGTCTTTGATCAATCAGGTAGATATCGCTTCTTTGCACAAGCTTGTGGAACATTTAATAGCACACAAGTAATGTGCAGCGAAAGGTGGAGTACTGAAAAACAAGTTGAGGTATTGAGCAGTGAATTTACGCCAGAGCAAACTAAAACAGAGCTTACATGGCAACAAATAGCTGGTGCAAAAAACTATATTATTGAGACTGCAAGCTGCGCTAACCACTGCGATATGTCAGCACTAGATTGGTCAACACTGAAAACACTAAATAGCAGTCAATTACAGTTTGCAATCCCAGGTGAAGACGGCAGGTACTATCGTATAAAAGTATGTTTTAGCGACGGGGTCTGTACATCAGGGAGTTATGTAGCAAAGGGAAAACCTAAAAAGCAGATTATCTATATTCATACAGATCTGTTGGGAAGCCCTGTAGCCGAGAGTCAAAATCAGTAGTGAGTTCGGCTTATATATGGCGAGTTCAGAGTTCGGTTATTTTTCCAGTTCATTTGGCTCTCCTTTACAGGCGGTAGCATGTTCCGCCTTTTTCTTTAAATAAGTGTGATTTTATCAAATTAGGCTACTTATGAATTTAAATAAAAAATACTTACTAACTTTAGCGTTGTCGCTTTTTTCTGGTAGCAGCTTGGCTGACGACCCTGGTCCTCTACCGGTTCCCGGTGGTGAAATTTTCGACTTCCACGAATCGTTGGTTAACTCTGATTTTCCAGGAGAGAAGGAATTAGCCTATGGGTTTAGAATAAAGCATACAAACACAGATTTTTATATAGCAGGACCAAGCAATTTAGATATTGCAATTCGTCGCGAAACCAATGGTAATGGCAGTATATTTAATGAAGTCTCTTTGGAAGTGGCAAAAGCAAGCAGTTTAACAGAAGGGAGTTCAATCGCTTGTTTAGGATTGGTTAAGTCGGTTAGTTTTAATAATGGGTTTGATGAGAAAAATAAAAATATCGGCTTTGATAACTCAATCGATGTACCTGATGGTACAGTTTTAGCCTTTTCTGATAATTCGTTGCTAGCTTGTGATGGTAATAGTCCTGTTGTATATAAAAGTAATGGGAATAAATATACTTTTACCAAATATTTAGTTCTCGGTAAGTACCAATATAAAGTTAATAAGATAATTAATAGATTTGGTGACTACATACAGTATCACTACGAGGATTTTGAAGAAAACTATACAAATGATTCTTATAGGATAGATAAGATAACCAGAAGTGATGGTGTTGTGGTTAACTACACATATAGCCGACCAACCGCAGATAAAGAAGGAAAAAACCCTCACTTAGCCGATGTTTTATCTGAAATCTCTTTTGGAGATAGAAAAGTTTCATATGCTTATAATTATGCAGGTCGATATTTAACGACTTTCACTGATGAGGAAGGTAAAACAACTACTTATAAGTATGCACAATATACGGGTTTGCATGCACTTGAACGGGTAACTTTATATGAAGGTGCATATATAGAATATAAGTATGAACCTATATCTGAAGCTTTAGTGGTACGTTTACCTAATAAGGTTACAGGACAAAAGACTTCATTCGGCTTGAGTGATTATGGTTATAGTGGAGGCGGACTGCTAACAAAAAAAATACATGTTCCAGGTAAGACTGACAGAACTTTTTTGTATAAAAGTGCAGGGGGAGAGATAGGCACAACTGTTGGCTATAAAATGGAGCTCAATGTCATCGGAGAAGCAGACCTAACGTATAAATATGTCTTTAAAAAGTTAGATTTAGACCTTTTGAGTAAAACTACATACGTTGGTGAACTTCCAGAACATCCATTTTCTCTTGGTAGGGATGATGTCTCAAATCATGAAAAACTTGTTACTGAAAATTTTAATTGGCAACAAGTTGCTCTCGGTACTCGTTTTTGTATTCCGCAATTAACTACTCGCGACCGCTATGACAATTTTCATGCTTCACCTCGTGATTGTAAGATAGCCAAACTGGTCAAACATACAAAAGTATTCGACTACGAGGACGGATCAGATACCTTTAAAACAGAATATTTAGCCTATGACAGTTTTCAGAAACCAATCAAGGTAAAGCAGTCTTACAACAACAATATTAAATATAGTCACCTTGAGTACTTTAACCAGGCAACACCTTGGGTTTTAGGAAGCTTTAAGAAGTTCTCAATATCTGAAAACGGTAGTGATGTTACTGAAGTTTCAAGACAGGAGTATAATAATTTTTCACTGACTGGTGTGGGGGTAATGAGTTTACCATCGAAACAATATAGATACGGTGAACTAATTTCTGAAATAAAATCTTACAATAGTGACGGTCACGTTAATACTTTGGAATACAACTCGCCTCTCTTAGGTGATAAGTCTAAGAAACGGTATAAAAGAACAGAAAACTTTAAAAGTGGAATTGCACAAAACATTTATTATCCTGGCCGATATAACGCAGTACAGAAAATAGAGAAAGCGTTTAAAGTTGATAGCAACGGTTGGATAGTTAAAGAAACTGATGAAAATAGTAATGTAGTGAACTTGTATTACGATGATCTTGGAAGGCTAAAGGGACGAGATATAACAAGTGATGAGCATTACGAATGGAAAGACGAATCTATAGGTTACTCGAGAACTCAAAATAACATTGCAAGTTGTGTGATCGATGAAAGAGCTGTGTGTATTGGTAATTCATTGAATACCATAAAGATAGAAAAATTAGATGGATTAGGAAGAGTTGTACAGAGGATTGTATACGATCATACTGACAATGCTGAGTCAGGTGCAAACACTAGATATAAAAATCTTGCATATGACCAAAGAGGTAATCTAGTTTTTGAGTCGAGATGGAGCGTAAATGAATTTGAAGATAAAGGTGCAACCAAATCGTATGATGGGTTAGGGAGACTGACTTCAGTTAGCGTCACTGGGCAGGGAAGTATCAAATATAAATACTTGTCAGGCAACAAGATAGAAGTTACTGATGCTGAGGGCAATGTTACAGTAACATCATACCGTTCATATGGTCGTCCAGAATATAAGATTGCTACGAACATTGCATCCCCAGAAAATGTAACAACAAGCATTGAAATTGACGTATTTGGCCTAGTGAAAAGTGTAACCCAATCCGGTGGGGGAAAGATATTTAAAGAAATCCGTAAATATGACAGCAGTAAACAACTGTGCTTAATCAAGCGTGCAGATGTTGGAAGTACAGTTTTAAAGTATAACATCTTAGGTGAATTAATATGGCAAAAGAAAGGGGTGGAAAATAACGAATGTGTTGCTTCACCACCTGCCGGTAGTACAAAGTTTGAATACGATAATATGGGTAGTATATATAAAATAGACTACCCAGATGATGATTTGGATGTTGTTTATTTTCATGACAATAAAGGCAATATACTTAATTTAACCGCTGGTGATATTACGCACCTTTATAATTACAATAATCTTGATTTACTTGAAGACGAAACGCTGACTATCGGTAGTGAAGGCACGTTGCAACTTGATTACGAATACGACAGTTTAGGCAACTACAAGGCAATCACTTATCCTGATGGTACATACATTGAATATGCTCCGAATGGTTTTGGGGAGCCGACAAAGGTTTTCTCTAAAGAGCATTCCTTCGCTAGCAACGCCACTTATTATGCCAGTGGCATGTTACATACCTTTACATATGGTAATGGAGTTAAGCATATAACGACACTTGATTTGAACACATTGCGGCCAATTCAAATTCAAGATGTAAGGGGGTCGAGTAACATTGTAAAATTAGGATATAGCTATGATAATAATAATAATGTTAAGTCAATCACTGATTATCTGAATGGCGGTGAATTTAGTCTCACTAATTTAGAATATGATGGGTTAGATCGTTTGACAGGTGTCACTGGCAGAGGAAGTATTGGTAATAGTAGTATTAGCTACGACAGCTTAGGTAATATTGAAAGTTATAGCAGTAAGAATAGAAATCTTACATATAGTTACAATGTTGAAAATAACCGTTTAACAAGTGTAACGGGAGAAGGCACCGATGGTAAATACAGTCGTATTCAATACGATACTCGAGGCAACATCACACATAATGGAAAGTACGGCTTAACATTTAATGTTGCTAATCAGCTACAAACAGCTAAAGGTAATACTTACTTTTATGATGGTCATAATCGCCGCGTCAAACAGATTGATGGTAATGGTGTTAGCTACACTATGTACAGTCAGAGTGGAGTGCTACTTTATCGTGAAAAAGGCGGTTTGACTGGTGACGGAGTTAATTATATTTATCTCGGTAAGAAACTGATTGCTAAACACGGAGCATTAGAAGCTCAAAATTCCGAAGTAAGTCGCCAACATTACCGTCCGTACGGAGAAACAATCGAAACTCCCAAGGACGATGTCGGTTTTACTGGCCACAAGTTTGACACCGACTTAGGCCTAAGCTATATGCAGGCACGATACTATGATCCAGTTATCGGGCGTTTCTACTCAAATGATCCGTTAGGGTTCCGCGATGTACATAGTTTTAATCGGTATGCATATGCGAATAATAATCCGTATAAATATGTTGATCCCGATGGAATGGCTGCTGAGAGTTACCTCAATCGACCTATGGGGGTTTCTATAAAGCAACACCAGCAAGCAATGGCTAAAGCTGGGCGAATGGCTATCACCAGAAGTCCGGCAGGTATGGTCATCGGTGCCAGTATTGGTGTCATTACAATGCTTAATGAATCGACAAATTTAGCGGATGATGCTGCTACTGATCATATATTGGATGGTGATAAAAACGGTGGTGGGCATGGACCAGGAAGGGGTAAGCCTGGCAAATCTGAATTCCCTTCAAGTTGGACGGACGATGAGGTTATGGATGCTATATCTGATGTAGCAACAGATCCTGAATCTACCGTAACGCCAGCGAGAGAGGGAAGATCGAAAGTTAGAGGAAAAAGAAGAGGGATAAAAATTGAGGTTATCACTGGAAATGAGCAAGAAAATGGTAAGATTATTACAGGTTATCCAAATGATAAAAAAATACCTAGAAACCCTCCAGAGCAACAAGACTAAACAATTTACTTGGAATGTATAATGAAAGAAGAATTAACATTACTGCTTAATAGCTTCCAATCTACTTTTACTGAGGAAGAGTTAGACGAAGTTTGGGATTTTATTCAAGTGAATGAATACAAGTTAGCATTAGAAACTATATGTGCAATTTTCTTTGAAGAGAGTAAGCCTATTACTCGGAAACAATTAGATTCTATTAAAACAGTAGCCCAAAATATGACAATAGATCCCGAAAAGTGGGAGCGTTTGGAAGCACAGGTTAGCTAGGTTAACTTAAAGGCGAACATTTGAATCAAAAGCCTCGCACTAGCGAGGCTTCAGATTGATGATAAACCCCGCTTTTTTAAGCTTTTCCCAGTTGTTGGAGCAGTTTTCTCTGCCGTCAGTTTCAGCGTTGGTTTTTTTGTGTTGGCTAGGCTAATTAACCTGAGCTGCGCATAAGAAAATGAACTAAAAGCCCTTGTGGTGATCAGATCTTTCGACCAAGAAACATAAGATTACCAAGGACAAGGGCATGAATAACTTAGACGCAATTTTCGTAGATGTCGATAACGATTTAAACCTGACATATATGGACGCTCTGCTGCTGTCAAGTAATACTCATCCAACAAGGTTGTTTTAACAGCCTTGTTGCTTCTTTTATTTATCTCTCATTTACTATTTGTATGTATTGATAAACAGTCACTTTGAGTCATCCTAAATAAGGTGCTGCTCTGACATATATTCGGGCTTAACTGACTTTCAGCGCCCCTAATGAGTTTCGAACCTAGTCACCCAAAAAGTAGAATACACCCACGCGGCATTGAATGCCTTGCCTATAACGGGTTTAACTAGGTAGGTTTGACCTTTTGTTCATCGTTATATTTACAGCAATGAGAATATGGCTATCAAGGGCACTTAAATCGCTGACACCCACCACTAATTTGCACCTTCCTAAGATTCCGCCTAAGCTTTAATTCTGCACTCAAAGGATTGAGAAAACTAAACTATGGCTACTGCCCGTAAAAGACAAATCAGTTTAACCGACACCAAATATTATCACTGTATCTCCCGTTGCGTAAGGCGTGCCTTTCTGTGCGGTGAAGATAAATTTACCGGAAAATCATACGAACATCGCCGAGATTGGGTTGAAGAAAAGCTCCTGATGTTGGGCTCCGTGTTTTGTATTGATATCTGTGCTTATGCCGTGATGAGTAATCACACCCACATTGTTTTATATGTTGATGATAAAAAAGCTAAGCGTCTGTCGGATAAAGCGGTTGTGATACGGTGGCACAAGTTGTTTAAGGGCAATTGGATAAGCCAAAAGTATATTGAAGATGAGCCACTCAATGAGTCGGAGCAATTGATGCTAGATGAGCTGGTTGATAAGTACAGAGAAAGACTCGCTGATATTAGCTGGTTTATGCGGGTGCTTAATGAAGACATCGCCCGCCGAGCAAATAAAGAAGATAATTGTACAGGCAGATTTTGGGAAGGACGATTCAAATCTCAAGCACTATTGGATGAAGCTGCACTGGCCGCTTGTCTCGCTTACGTAGACCTAAACCCCATTAGAGCCAAAATCGCAGCAACGCCTGAAACTTCAGACCACACAAGCATCAAAAAACGCATTGACCATGCGAAATTAGGTAAACAACCAAAAAGTCTGTTACGTTTTGCGGGCAGCCCACGAAAACATATGCCAAAAGGTCTGCCTTTTGAGCTCAAATCCTATATTGAATTGGTTGAACTCACAGGCCAATGTATTCGAGCCGATAAACGCGGTTATATCTTTGAGTCTCAGCCTATACTTACTCGACTCAATATAGAGCCTGAGAACTGGATAAAACTCACTACGCAATTTTCTCGGGTATTCCACGGTGCAGTGGGCCGAGAGCGAACAATAACCGCTTACTGTGAAACACTGCAAAAACGACGACGGACAAACCTAACAAACTGCGAGCGCTTGTTGGCTTGATAAAGCAAACTTTTCAACTCTAGAATTGCTTACTGTTGTATTTGCAGTGCATTATCGTGCGCGATAACCCTGTTTTAGTGTAGAGATATGCTTAGGCGCTAAAAATTGGCCTATCGAAAAACGTTTTTGACCAAAGTGGTTGAAGTATTTTTATACTTCACTTCTTCAGCTTTGATGTGTAAGCGTCGCCTGAACCCCCACCTAGCTACTGAACATACCTAAACACAAGATTGCAGAGCAATGGCTGCAACTTATCGAACAACAGGAGCTCAGTGGTTTGTCTGTCAGTGACTTCTGCACGCAGCACAATCTCAGTACCAAGTATTTTTATAATCACCAAAGTAAGCTTCGCAATAAAAAACCACCTGAGTCATCTTTTATTGCCGCTAAACTAGACAATGCCGTTGCAGAAAACTTCTTCGGCATACTGAAGACGGAAATCTATCACGTTTATGAATACAAAAGTGTTATCGAGCTGATAAATGCAATTAAAGAATATCTAGAATATTACAATCACAAACGAATTAAGCGGCTACCAAGGCCTGAGTCCGATAGCGTATCGAAATCAGGCCTTGGTAGCCGCTTAGAAATGAGTCCAACTTTATGGGGTCACTTCATAACCTAAGCTAGCGAGGCTTTAATATTACAATTTTACGAACTAAGCCTGTCTCAGCAGGCGATATTTTTAACTATTGGTTACTTTCAGCAACCGGACTACCGAGTAGATCAGTATGAATAAAAACAGTTTTCTTCAATTGAAGAGGTTTGTCTTCTACTTTTACCTGATTTGAGTGACTCCAACCGGAGCAGCCATCGTTATTACAGGCCTTAACTCGGTAACTATATAATTGTGGCTTAAGCGCACTCTCTGTTATCGTATTAACCGTATACACTTCTCGGTTAAGCCACTTTCCATTATCTACTTTTACTTCAAAAACATAGTTTAGTGCTCGACGTACTACCGACCAAGTAATCTCAATATCATAGTTGTTCTTGAGCGTTGCTGTCACCACCTCTGGACCTTGTGGTAAATTGATGATAGTAATGGCCTCTGAATAACTCCAAGGTGAGCAATCTCGACGAGTATCCCCGCAAGCCTGAACGCGATATTGATACGTATTTGGATAAAGATCCTTGAATATGTCTGAAGTGCCAGAATATACTTTAGAGTTGAACCAAGAGCCATTGTTAACTTTCACTTCTCGAACGTAGTGTTCAGCTCCGGCTACACTAGACCATGACAGATTAATATCATCACCAGCTTGGATTGCAGCAGACACTTTTGTTGGAGCATTTAAGGTCTTAATAGTGACGGAATTTGAGTATGTCCATTCAGAACAATCTTGGGAGTTACAAGCTTTAACCCTGTAGCGATATTGATTTGGCGTAAGATTGTCAAAAGATACTGAGGTACTTGTATATTCTTTTGGGTGGATCCAAGAGCCAGTGCCAATGCGTGCTTCTCGAACATAGTAACTTGCACCACTAACAGTCGACCATGAAATTGTAACATCGTTGTTGTTTTGAATTACAGCAGTTACTTGACTTGGAGCGTCGGGAGCCCCTGTTACATTAATTGTATTAGAATAAGTCCAAGTAGAACAGCCACGGTAGTTGCACGCTTTTACCCGGTATTGATATTGATTCGGTGCAATATCATTAAAAGAGGCGATATTACCTGAATATTTTACTGGATTGATCCATGCTCCAGAACCAATACGAGCTTCGCGAATATAATAGTCCGCGCCAAGAGCACTTGACCAATTTATTTCTACATCATCTAAGTTTTTAATTACCGCCGACACATTTGAGGGAGCAGGTGGGGTATCATAAATGGTTATTGTGTTTGAATACTTCCAGCCTGAACAGCCACTAGCATCACAAGCTTTAACTCTGTATCGATATTGATTAGGCGCGACATTAGTAAATGAAACCGAAGTACTCAAATATTCTTTTGAATGCATCCATGAACCCGAGCCGATTCTAGCCTCTCGGATATACTTAGTTGCTCCACTAACACTACCCCAACTAATTGTAATATTGCTGTTACTGGTTACATTCGCACTCACATTATTTGGCATTGTAGGTGCTGCGCTAGTAGATATAGAGAATAAGGCGGTGAAAAGCGCTATTCCCCATGTTAATACACTTTTTTTCATTTAATTATATCCTTTGGGATATTTTTGCCTTTCAGTCCGAACTTTTGTAACTGAAGCATCTTTATTTAAGGCTTTTTGTATCTTTTGAGTACGGGTGTAATAAAGATACATAAAAAATCTAGCCCAAGAGGTGCTTTACAATATAAATATCTTTTGGGCTATACAATGAAGAGATAACTCGTATGTACTTTAATCCTGATATTAACCGTTTTTAATTTGGTTTAGGATAAGTCGCGATAATATTCGAGTAGGTCCAAGTAGAGCACCCAGTTTTATTACATGCTCGCACACGATATTGGTATTGGTTTGGCCCGACGTTATAAAAAGCGATTGCATTCCCTGTATACTCGACAGGGTGTATCCATGGTCCTGATCCCACTTTAGCTTCTCTTACATAGTAATCTGCGCCAGTCACAGACGACCATGAGATATATACACTATTACCATTTTTAACATTGGCTATTACTTTTAATGGTGCTACTGGCTCAAGTGATATAGAAACCGAGTTAGAAACTGTCCAAGCAGAGCATCCTACTAGGTTGCAAGCTTTGACTCTGTATTGATAACGATTTTCCGACAAACTACTGAAAGAGACAGAAGTACTTTCATAAACTTTAGGGTTAAACCAATTACCATCACCAATTTTGACTTCGCGAATATATCTCTCTGCGTTACTCACTTCAGACCATGAAATATTGAGGTTATTTTGACCTTGAACATTAGCGGATACATACAAGGGGGCCGTAGGCAAACCAACAGCAGTTACTTTATTCGAGTAGCTCCAATCTGAACAAGTTGCTGAATTACAAGATTTAACGCGATATTGGTATTGATTTGGTGCGACATTTTCAAATGAAACCGACGTGCTTATATATTCTTTAGGGTGGATCCAGTCTCCTGCACCTATGCGCGCTTCACGAACATAAAAAGAAGCTTCTGATACACTTGACCATTGAATGTCAATACTATTACCACCTCGAACTGAAGCAGTTACGCTATTAGGTTTAGACAAATAAGCACTTGCTGAATTAGAAAAGAAAGAAACACTAAAAAGCATTACTGCAAAGATTTTTTGCATTTTAAATCCTCGGACTGTTAAAAGGCTAATAAGCCAAGAATGTTCTCCCTCGGGGAGGTTACGCTGAATCTGATAAGTATACATAATAGGTATAAATGTAACAATAATTAGCATTGATATTGGAAGCCCTAAGGTGGAAAAACGGAAACCCTTATTCGGCTTTCTTGTGTTAAGCAATCAACAGCCTTAATGAGAAGGCCATAAGCAAAACAGCAAGTGCTTTTTCAACCAGATTCATCTTGTTCAAGAACCAAGCACGGGAAGATGAGGCTGAGAATAATAAGCTGACACAGATAAACCACAAGGCGTTAACACTGCACATCCAAGCGCCGTAAAAAAGTTGAATATGTAACGGAGTTCCTTGGCTGACGACATTGGTTACCACGGCTAAGAAAAACAGGGTTGCTTTTGGGTTGGTTGCATTAGTTAAAAAACCAAGACTAAAGGCTTTTTTGAGCGACTGTGAGCTTACATCAGCTTGGGCATTTTCTGCATCCAGTTGAATCGCTCCTGCACTTTTGAGCAGTTGAATAGCAATGTAGATAAGATACGCAGCGCCGATTAATTTAGCTACTTGTAAAACCCAAGGTGAGGCCTGCATCAGTGCGCCGACACCAAGTAAGGTATATAAGATATGAACACTAAGTCCAGTGCCAATCCCCAAGGCGGTCATTGCGCCATGTAGTCTGCCGTATTTTAAGCTCTGTCTGACTGTAATAACAAAGTCGGGGCCCGGCAAGATGACTGCAACAAAATGAATGATGGCTAATGACAAAAACTCTGGCCAATACTGCACCATAATAAGCTCCCAATATAATATTGAACAATTGAGAACATTGTATTTTCATTCTCCTAGGAAGATAATAATCTAAGAATAGAAATAACTTTTGCGTATAGCGCACAAATGGGAAGGTTATGACGACCAGTAAACATATTGAACTACTGCAAGAAATGTCGATTTTTGTTTCGGTAGTGAATACTGGAAGCTTCTCCAAAAGCGCTCGGCAATTAGGTGTCTCGCCGTCATCAGTGAGTCGTGCCATAAAACTACTTGAACAGCAATTGGGGGTGTGTTTACTTCAACGTACCACACGTAGCTTAAGATTGAGTGAAACAGGAAGGGCTGTGTATGAGCACTGTACTCAATTGGAACAAGCCGCCAAAGACGTCATCTCGCTTTGTGAAAGCTATCATCAAACGGCACAAGGAACAGTAAAAATCGCAGCGCCAAAAGCGGTCGCACATTCACTAATTCACCCAAATGTGATGGCGTTTCTAGGCGAATTTCCAAATATTGACGTTCATTTGGTGCTAGACGACAACGCGTTGGATTTGATCCGGGATGAAATAGACATTCTATTTAAAATTACCAACGAGCCTCCACAAGGCTTAATAGGTAGAAGTGTAATGACGATAGAACATATAGTGGCGGCATCACCAAAATACCTTGCGACCCACTCAATTCCTACTCACCCTAGAGAACTAGTACAACACAGCTGCATTGCTTTGGGGGAAACGGATGCCGATGCTAAGTGGCGATTCAGAAAAGGCACACAAAAACACACAACCCCAGTTAACGGGCGCTATAAGGCAAATCACACTAGAGTAAGGTTAGATGCTGCGCTGCAAGGGCTTGGGATCACAAGCTTACCTATGTTTGTAGCTAAAGATGCGTTAGCGTCAGGGGAGTTGATACAGGTATTACCTGAATGGCAATTTGATACTCACTATTCAGGCGAGCTGTGGATGCTATATCCTGCAACTCGCCATATCCCCGCAAAGGTGAGTATTTTTGCTGACTTTATTGTACAGCGACTTACAAAGACTTGTTGATCTTTGCAGTGTCTAGGGCCTGTTGACCTTTGATTTTTGTTTCCCCTGAGTGGGGTTTGGTCGCGGCGCTCGACTTGCCGCTTAGTAATCTAAGCAAAAGTTGAGCAACAATGAACAAAGCACACTCAGGGAAACCCAAGGGCAGCGCTTGATTGGCATTTCTACTGCGTTATCGCCTGACTCACATAGAATAACTATGCTACGCAGGCTCTGCCTTGTATAAATACCATTCAAACTGCTGCAAAAACAAACTTGAAAGATAAACAGGCCCTAGTTCTAACTATTAGAGCGAAAAGCGATAACTTAATGTTGCGCTCGCTTGATATTGGCTCATTATTTCGTCGTCGAAGTGCCAGCTACAGGTATTTTGGGTTTCTGGATCGACATCGCAAGTGACTTTAGAGTTGTTGTTGAGGATAGTTGCAATCCATCGTGCTTCAGCACCAAGATGAAAACCTGCGCCAAGGTTATATTCAAAACCTGTGTATAACCCTGATGCAAAGAAAGTGTCAGAGTCGATAAAATTAGGGTCAACAAAGGTCGCACCAATTTGTAAGCCTAGATAAACATCTAAGTTGTCTGTGAGAGGGCGTACCACTGCACTTTGAAATAATAGATATTCCATTTCCACTTTATTTAGCGGATAAGCGGTAAGTTGGGTCTCAGTTTTTCCGTAGTAGAAGCCATAACGGCCTTCAGGTACATATTTATCGATACTTAATCCAAAGTGCGAATCGTCTTCTAATTCATACTTTTGGTGACGAGAAGTTTCGATATCACTGCTGTACGTTTTGCCACCATAAATAGAGACACCAAAGTCTCCAAAATCTGCAGCACTGGTTTTGCACGATGCTGCTAAAGCTAAAATAGTAGCCACTGTAACTAATTTCATATAGTTCATTTCCTTGAGTTGGAAGAGTTTTTTGATTTGGGCTCTAGTATATCAATGATGAAAGAAAATAATAATGAGGTGGGCCTATTTACTTGCATTTCTTTGGTTAGGTTTTTATTATTACTTCGCTTATTTGATTTGGAAAAGTACCTTGCAAGTATTTTTACGTTTACTTATCACATTGTTCGTGGTGGCTACACTAAGTGGTCAAAACGCGGCTGCCTCTATGGCAGCATGTGAAATGCATGGCGCTACCAGTCATGAAACAAGTCATCAAATGCTTCAAAGTAACGTGCAATCGGCAGAGCCTCATCATCATGAAATGATGGTTGAGATGGATTGCTGTGACCCTCAAAACACAACACAATGCAGCGATTGTACTTGTCCCACACATATGTGCTCCACAAATCTTGCAGCGTTTTCGCCAAGAGAGTGGGTAGCGCCTATTGTACTGAAAAACGATAAATTAAGTTTCACAAGTGGCCAGCTTAGCGACTATCCTCGCTCTCTTTATAAACCCCCAATACTTGCCTAACCTCAGGGCAGATCTGCCTTAATTTCAAAGTTTTGTACGATTAATCGTCTTTTTTGGCGTAATTTTCAACGAATTGATTGATACCTGTTGCACTAACGTAATTGGTATTGCATGCGAGGTTAGCATGAAAAAGTTTTATTTAGTGATGTCGCTATGGCTTATGAGCGCCATGGCATATGGTAAATCCAATATAGAATTGGAAGTCTTTAAATCCCCAACCTGCGGCTGTTGTGAGCTGTGGTTAAACCACTTAACTGCGCAAGGTATCGCGCACAAAGCCACCGATTTAAATTATCTTGGCTCACTTAAGAGTAAGCTTGGTATTAAGCAAAATTTTCAATCTTGTCACTCCGGGGTTTCTAAAAATGGTTTTATTTTTGAAGGGCATGTTCCTGCCAAGTTTATTAAACAGTTTTTGCAAAACGAAACGTTAACTCAAGACACACAAAATATCGGCTTGAGTGTGCCGGCTATGCCACTTGGATCGCCTGGTATGGAAGCTGGCGAGCGTTTTATGCCCTATCAAGTATTGCTACTTAAAAAAGATGGGAGCTATGAGATTTTTGCTGAAATCGACAGCTATGAGGAGCAGTTCTAATGACAATTAAAGTTTCCCTGTTTATCACAACACTGATACTGCCACAGATAGCACAGGCCAATATTGCAACGTTAGAGCAAGCGATAGATGCCGCTATCAGTAACGATCCTTGGCTTAAATCTAGCCAATACAAGCGTTCTGCGATGCAATCTATGAGCCGCGAAGCGCTAAGCTATCCTGATCCTCAGGTGTCCATCGGTATGATGAATCTGCCTGTTGATAGTTGGGAGTTTAATCAAGAAGGGATGACTCAGCTTAAAGTTGGCGTGATGCAGATGTTACCGCGAGGAGATAGCCTCGAAATTAAGAGCCAGCAATTGGCACTTGACGCTAAAAAGCAACCGATTTTACAAGCGGATAGAAAAGCGCAAGTGCGCCGCGATGTTTCTCAGGTGTGGCTTGATATTGTGCAAGCCAAAAAGACGTTAGAACTGATTGAACGCGATAGTGTGTTGTTTGACCAAATGGTAGAAATAGCCAATGCTAGCTACTCCAATGCGCTGGGGGCAACACGCCAGCAAGATGTGATCCGTGCTCAACTTGAGGTGATGCAATTAGACGACAAGCGTTCCGCGGCTTATCAGCAGCTTAACACCGCTAAAGCAAAGCTTTCGCAATGGCTATTAAATGATGCATTCACTAATTCAAATGCACTGAGTGTCCTTGAACAAAACGAAGTGACACTGCCGTTGATCCGCTCAATTGCGCCAAAGTTGATGCAGCAACGTCCAGTTGATAGCCAAGCTGTAGTACAACATTTGACTCATCACCCGTTGGTTGTTGCAGCCGACGTTGATACATACCGCGCCAATCAAGGGGTAAAGTTAGCTGAGCAGGCATATAAACCACAGTTTTCCGTCAATGCGAGTTACGCATATCGGGATGATGCGCCGGATCAGATGTCTCGCACTGACTTTTTCAGCGTTGGTGTGTCATTCGACGTTCCGTTATTCACAGATGGAAAACAAGACCAACAAAAAGCGGCAGCGACCGCACAAGTTGAGGCGAGTAAAACCGATCGGTTGCTGGTGCTAAAGCAGCTGTTTTCAAACTTAAATGGAGAAATTCAAACTATCCAACGATTGCAAGAAAGGCAATCGCTATACGCAAAATCAATTGTGGCACAAAGCGCTGAACAAGCCGAAGCTGCATTGACCGCTTATACCAATGACGATGGCGACTTTTCCGAGGTAGTGAGGGCGCGCATCGCGAAACTGAATGCGCAGTTATCAGCGCTTTCCATTGATATTGCATTGTTAAAAGCGGTGGTGCGCAGTAACTATTATTTGGCTCAAATTGAAGAGGGTGCAAGCGATGAATAACAACTTAAAAATGACGCTAGTTGCCGTCACGACATTAACGGCCGGCGTGCTAGTTGGGATTAACCTCTCTTCAAGTAACGAGTCTGCGGTGCCGAAAAACGCTGAGAAAGCGCCACTTTATTGGGTCGCGCCTATGGATCCGAACTATCGTCGTGATAAGCCAGGTAAGTCTCCGATGGGAATGGATCTTGTGCCTGTGTACGAAGATGAGTCTGCGAATGAAAAATTTGGTGAGGGGGTTGTGGAGATAGCGCCTCACGTTGAAAACAACTTGGGCGTTCGCACTGCGTTGGCCATGCGTCAAGCGATGTCTCACCAAATCCGGACTGTTGGGTATGTTCAGTACAACGAAGATAGCTTAGTTCATATTCACCCCCGAGTTGAGGGTTGGGTTGAAAAGCTCTACGTGAAAGCAGCAGGAGATCCGGTGAAGCAAGGCGAACCTCTGTACACCTTGTATTCGCCGCAATTGGTCAATGCGCAAGAAGAATATCTTATTGCTAGAAAGCGTAATAATCAGGCGCTGATAAACGCAGCGCACGAAAGGCTCAAAGCATTGCACCTGAGTGATGACTTTATCAATACGCTTAAAAAAACGGGTGAAGTGCATCAAAGCATTACCTTTTATGCGCGTCAATCTGGGGTGTTGGATGGACTCCAGATCCGAGAAGGGTTTTACGTAAAACCAGGTACAACGCTCATGAGTATCGCCAAACTTGACGAAATTTGGGTCGAAGCTGACGTATTTGAACGTGATGCTATGTTGGTCGCTCAGGGGCAAGCGGTTTCTATGAGGTTAGACTTTTTACCCGGCAGAACGTGGCGAGGGCAAGTCGATTACGTCTACCCCTCACTCAATGAAAAAACACGAACACTTAGAGTAAGGCTCAGGTTTGACAACAGTGATGCGCTGTTAAAGCCGAATATGTTTGCGCAAGTGAACATTCATGCCGACTCTCGTGACGACGTATTGCAAGTGCCGAGTGAATCTGTGATCCGCACCGCCAAACAAAACCGTGTTGTCGTTGAAGTTGCACCCGGTAGCTTTAAATCGGTTGCCGTTGAACTGGGTCAAATTGGTGATGAAAACATTGAAATCCTCAATGGCCTTAACGAAGGAGACAAGATAGTTACGTCAGCCCAATTCCTGATTGATTCTCAATCGAGCATTACTTCTGACTTTATGCGTATGGCGCCAGTTGCAGAGGCTAAGTCAGTTTGGATTGAAGGAGAAATTCAAAGCGTGAACTACCAAAGTCGAGTGGTAAATATCGATCATCAACCCGTACCCGAGTGGGAATGGCCTGAAATGGTGATGGATTTTTCAGTGGCTGACAGTGTCGATGTTGACGAATTAAACGCTGGACAGACTTTGCATTTTGAAGCCACTAAACAAGATGATGGCAGCGTATTACTGACAGGTATTCACATTATGTCTGAAGGCAGTATGACCGAAAATACACTGCCTACAGCAACAGTGGGTGGCGTGATAAACGCCATCAACCCTGACAACCGAGTGCTTAATATTTCTCGCGACGCCATTGAAAAATGGGACCGTCCCGCAACAACGATGGACTTTGTTGCAGCTGAGCACATTGATTTAAGCCAGCTTATGACAGGAATGAAGGTGACTTTCACCTTTGAAGTGGGTGACAAATTTGTGGTGACTGATATCAAACCTGCAGGTGAGATGTCGATGAATATGCACTCAGGCCACTAAGGAGCGTTCGCAATGATCCAAGCAATAATTCGCTGGTCAGTATACAACCGCTTTTTTGTGGTATTGCTGACACTTATGCTGGTGGGGGCTGGGCTATTTACCCTTAAAAACACGCCTGTCGATGCCATTCCGGATTTGTCTGATGTACAAGTCATTGTCAAAACACCTTATCCAGGACAGGCACCACAAGTGGTGCAAGATCAGGTGACATTTCCGCTGACCACGGCAATGCTCTCCGTCCCGGGCGCAAAAACCGTACGTGGTTATTCCTTCTTTGGGGATTCCTATGTTTACGTTATTTTTGACGATAAAACGGATCTTTACTGGGCGCGCAGTCGTGTGCTCGAGTATCTAAGTCAAGTCGCACCACAATTACCTGATGCGGCAAAACCGCAGTTGGGCCCTGATGCCACTGGGGTGGGTTGGGTGTATCTTTATGCATTAGTCGATAAAACCGGCAAACACGATATTAGCCAACTACGCAGCCTACAAGATTGGTTTTTAAAGTTTGAGTTGCAATCGGTTGCCGGTGTGTCAGAAGTAGCGCCGATTGGCGGTATGGTGAAACAGTATCAAGTACAGGTTGATCCCAATAAACTGCGCGCTTACGGTATTCCGCTTACGCATGTGCAGCAGGCGTTGCAACGCGGTAACCAAGAATCTGGTGCTTCTGTGATTGAGATGGCTGAAGCCGAATATATGGTGACAAGTACGGGATATATTCAAAGCGTTAAAGATATTGAAGCTATCCCACTTGGGCAAGCTGTCAAAGGCACGCCATTAACGATAGCAGATGTTGCGTCTGTCAATATTGGACCGCAAATGCGTCGAGGCATTGCCGAGCTTAACGGCGAAGGAGAAGTTGTTGGCGGTGTTGTAGTCATGCGCTTTGGAGAAAACGCGCAAAAAACCATCGACGGCGTAAAACAAAAGCTTGCTGAGCTACAACACGGCTTACCTGAAGGGGTGGAAGTGGTGACGGTTTACGATCGCTCCGAGCTTATCACCAAAGCCATTGATAATCTTTGGTCTAAACTGCTCGAAGAGCTGGTGGTTGTGGCCTTAGTGTGTGTGGTGTTCTTATTTCATATTCGCTCTTCCGTGGTTGCCGTGATCACTTTGCCACTTGGCATTCTGGTTGCTTTTATCGTGATGTATTTTCAAGGGGTGAACGCAAATATCATGTCCCTTGGTGGCATAGCCATAGCTATTGGGGCGATGACCGACGGTGCAATCGTGATGATTGAAAACATGCACAAACACATGGAAAAAACGCCACTCAATGATGAAAACCGCTGGGAAATCGTCGCTAAGTCGGCTTCTGAGGTGGGTCCTGCACTGTTCTTTAGTTTGTTGATTATTACCGTAAGCTTCTTACCTGTGTTTATTCTTGAGGCGCAGGAAGGACGTATGTTTGCACCGCTGGCATACACTAAAACGTATGCGATGGCCGCATCGGCAGGGCTTGCCATTACGCTTATTCCTGTGCTGATGGGGTACTTTATTCGCGGTAAAGTTGTGCCTGAGCATAAAAACCCAATCAATCGAATGTTGGTTGGCGCGTATACGCCCTTGTTGAAACAAGTATTACGCTTTCCCAAGCTGACGTTGTTAGCCGCTGCAGCTATTACTGTCGTTGGCTTTTATCCAATGGATAAAATCGGCAGTGAGTTTATTCCGCCTTTGGATGAAGGGGATTTAATGTACATGCCGACTACATATCCAAGTATTTCGATTGGTAAAGCCAGAGAGATCTTACAGCAAACCGACAAGTTGATAGCGACGGTGCCCGAGGTAAAAAATGTCTTTGGTAAAATCGGTCGCGCGGAAACCGCAACCGATCCTGCCCCGTTGACGATGATTGAGACCTTTATTCAATTAAAACCTACAGATCAGTGGCGTGAGGGAATGACCACTGAAAAGCTCAAAGCAGAGCTCGATAAGCTAGTGCAGTTTCCGGGCTTAACCAATGCTTGGGTGATGCCCATCAAAACGCGTATTGATATGCTCGCGACGGGGATTAAAACGCCTGTTGGAATTAAAGTCGCAGGTCCAGATTTAGATACTATCCAAAATATTGGTCAAGATCTTGAACGTATTCTGAGTCAGGTAAAGGGCACCGCTTCGGTCTATTCAGAGCGAGTAGCAGGGGGACGCTATATTAAGGTCGATATTCAACGTGATAAAGCCGCGCGATTTGGGCTAAATATTGCTGATGTCCAGCAAGTGGTCGCAACTGCAATTGGTGGAATGGATGTCACGCAAACCATTGAAGGACAAGAGCGCTATCCGGTTAGTTTGCGCTATCCGCAAGACTTACGCGATTCTCCCGAAACGCTGCGGAAGCTTCCTATAGTCACCGCCGAGGGATTAAATATTGCCCTAGGTGATGTGGCAACTATCTATATTGAAAACGGGCCGCCGGGCATTAAAAGCGAGAACGCTCGCATTAATGGTTGGACGTTTATTGATTTAGATGGTGTCGATGTTGGCAGCTATGTGGCAGCAGCTAAACAAGTACTGAGCGAGCAGCTGGAGTTACCTGCAGGTTACTCCATCAGTTGGGCTGGTCAATACGAGTATATGGAGCGTGCTAAAGCTAAATTGACTTATGTGGTGCCGCTCACGCTTGGGATAATTATTGTTTTACTCTATTTGAACTTTAGGAGTTTTAGCGAAGTGGCAATCATCATGGCGACGTTACCTATGGCGATGATTGGTGGACTGTGGTTACTATATCTTGAGGGGTTTAACTTTTCGGTCGCGGTAGGCGTTGGTTTTATAGCGCTTGCAGGTGTTGCGGTTGAAATAGGCGTGATCATGCTCGTGTATCTCAACCAAGCCATTAGTGAGCTTAAAGATAAACCGCAAGCATTAACAGTTGAGGCCATTAATAATGCCATTTTAGAAGGCGCGGGCAAGCGTATTCGTCCAGTCATGATGACGGTGGCAACGATTATTATCGGGTTATTGCCAATCCTTTACGGTTCGGGCACAGGTTCTGAGGTAATGAGCCGCATCGCCGCGCCTATGGTGGGCGGCATGGCAAGCGCGCTATTACTTACCTTAGTGGTGTTACCTGTAGTGTATATGTTGATGATCCGTTGGCGTGAGAAAGTTCATAATTAATCGATAGCGGAAAAAGTTTGCCTCAAGCGCAGTAATATTAAGCGCTTGAATGGCAAACTTTGGTTTGGCAAAACCCGATTACATCGAAAAAGTGGTTAAAAGACTCTTAGGACCCTAACTAACCCGAGATCAGGTTAATAACGCTTCCTTGGCGCACTTATTGCTGTACTAGAACAGTCAATGTAACAAGGAGCGAGTATGTACATTCAAAATTCACCCTATTCACAAATGTATGGTTCGAACGATCTTTATAGTCGAAAGAATAATAATGTTGTGAGTGATCAAGACATTTATAATTCGGCGGCAAAAAACTCGGGAACACCTTCGTTTATGGAAGCCGCAAAGGCTGTACAAGAAAAAGCGCCGAACAACACCCAATCGACTTACCTTACCAAACATTTTGAGCAAGCTGAAAAGCTAGCCCATGAATCTTTGGTAAGTTCAAGTCACAAAATAGGCAGCCGTGAATATAACATCGAGATGTATCGTGAAATGATGACGAACATTGTAGAGATGCCGATTGAAGTAGAAATTGCACCAGAAGAGATGAATCAAGCGCTGTTATTTAATCATCTAGGATTAGACTTTAAAGAGTATAAAACCGTTTCAGTGCGTTCAGAGTTGTTAACTATGCTTGAGCAAAAAGTTGAGCAGGACAGTACGCTAATTAGATCAGATAAAGCAAAACTAACCGCAATTATTACCGATACGCAAGATAGGCTAGAAGCTGCGCAAGCCGCGTTACTGGAAGGCGAAGACATTACTCAGCGACTGCAAGATAGCAAAAAAGCTATCTATCATTCTTATGAGCAGCTTAAGCTTGGTAAGGTAAGTCAACGAGATTTGCTTGCGGTTTTATAGTTGACATGAATGTTAATTAAGGCTTGTTGATTGTGCAGTAAAGCGCTGCATAACGACTGAGTCCAGCAAAAAATTGGAATAAATATTTGTATAAATCTTAACTTGTAACAATAATGTGTTAATTGTTACGTAAAGTAGATTTTGAGTATTTATATGGATATTACTGAATTAGATGAAAAGGCATTTGTTGACGTATTTAACCTGCCAGAAAAAATTACCATCAAGACTGCTAGCACCGCAGATATAGAGGAAATGGCATTAGTGACCAAAGTGAGTTGGCAAGCTGCTTTCAGTGGTTTTTTACCAGAGCAAGTGCTAGCAGGGGGAACCGTCGAATTTTTCGCAACCATTTGGTCTGAGATCATTAAGAATTCGGCAACCCAAACGGCTTTGCTCGTGACTGATGGTCGGAAAATACTAGGCTGCGGTGCGGCGGGTAATTACCGTCGAATGTATAATCCAGTTAGCCAAAAAGTATCCAGAATAAATGCGGGTGAACTATATCGCGGTTATATTTTGCCAAGCCATCAAAATCGTGGATTGGGCCAAGCGCTGTTAAAGGCGCGTTTATTAAAGCTTTACGAGCAAGGCTGTCAAAGCGCGTATACCTGGATTTATGAGCAGAACAAACAAGCGAGACGCTTTTACGAAAAGCATGGTGCGGTAAATCTAGACCAAGCTCAAGGGATAACAATGAATCGCTTTATGTTCGAAGAGGTGTGTTATGGCATAGAAGTAAACCGTGTTTTTGATTTTAGCTAAGATTGAGTGAAAGAAAATTCTAAACACGATCCGGTCAAAAGCAATTACCACCAAAAAGTAGTGATCATTGCCTTCATCAATATCAACGCAGATCTGCAGGTGTAGGGTAGTCCGGATGCTCAACGTTTTTGGAGGCCCAAACTGCTGGGATTGCAGGCTCTCGCTTTTGTTTTATAAGCTCAACGAGTGTCTTTAAATCATAGGTGGGGTCACCATAAACGGCTAGCCAATTTTCAGGTATGTCTTCAGGAGCAGCGGCTTTAATAATATGCGCCATCCATTGTTTTCTAAGTTCAGCCCATTCTTTACTTTGATATTGGCTTTCTTCGATCCCTTCAAGCGGCCTAAGTTCTACGTAAATTGTTCTTCTTGGACCGTCGCTACGTTTAGGCTCAGAGCTATGTAAAATCATCATGTCTTGAACGAGAATATCCCCGGCCTTAGCCGGTTGTTGCACGACTCCTGGAATATTCCAGCCATACTGGCTAGAAAGCGAATAGATGTCTACAAGTTCGTGTTGAGAATTTGGTACATAGCGTAAACAACCATCATCTATTTTTGCATCATCAAGATAGATCCCAACATTTAAGTATGCGAAGTTACGTGGGTGAGGTGCACCTTGATGCCAAGCAATGTGCGGGTGAGGATGTGGATATTTGTAGACTAAATCGCACTGCATAGGTACACAACCTATGCCGCAAAATTGATTGCTGATTGCCATCATCGCGGGGCTCGCGAGTAGTTCAATTATCAACTCGGGGGCGTCAAACAGCAAATCGTTGTAACGGAATAATTTTGGTTCGGAAGACTCGCTTGATAAGTAGTATTGGCTACTTATTTTACCTTCACTAAGTTCTTGTTTTGCTGAAAGCTCTAACGTTTCTGATAGCGCAACGAGACGTTTGAGTATCGAATCCGATAGGGCATTTGGTAATAAAACGAAACCATTATCTTTGTAAAAATCGAGATCACACTTGTCTATTTTTCTCATCTGTGCACTTCCTAGTTTTCAAATTTAGTTTGAACGTCGAATAACAAAGTTAGCGAACTTATTGAAAGTTGAGAGCAGAAGTCTCGCTAACAGATTCTGTTCTCGCTTAGTGTTTGTCTCAGTACAGGGTCACGTACTGAAAAACAAATTACATCACTTGCAATTATTTTGAGCTAAAGCAAAGTGTAGAGCAATTACAGGAAGTTACATCACATTAAACCCAGTTTATTTATTCTAGGTCAAAAAGTTGAAAGAGAAACTTCCATTGGCGTGGTCACCCATCCTCAAGTACAATTAGCGTTTTCGTTTGCAACACACCGGAACCTTCCAATGGAAATCAAAGTAAATTACCTCGACAATCTCAGAATTGATGCCAAATTTGACGACTTTTCTGTCATTGCAGATCAGCCAATTCGCTATAAAGGCGATGGTTCAGCACCAAGTCCATTTGACTACTTTTTAGCTTCTTCAGCGCTTTGTGCTGCTTACTTTGTGAAGGTATATTGTAATGCGCGTGAGATTCCAACAGATGGAATTCGTGTGTCGCAAAACAACATCGTTGATCCTGAAAACCGTTATAACCAAATTTTTAAAATTCAGGTGGAGCTTCCAGAAAGCATTTCTGAAAAAGACCGCCAAGGTATCCTGCGCTCAATAGACCGCTGTACCGTTAAAAAAGTGATCCAAACAGGACCTGAATTCCAAGTGGAAGCGGTTGAAAGCCTTGAAGATGATTCTCAGGCGATGTTGATGGTTGATACCAGCGAAAGCGACAGCACTTTTATCCTAGGCAAAGATCTTCCGCTTGAACAGACTATCGCAAATATGACCAAGATCCTGTCGGATTTAGGCATGAAGATTGAAGTCGCGTCATGGCGTAATATCGTGCCACACGTCTGGTCTTTGCATATTCGTGATGCTGCTTCACCAATGTGTTTCACCAATGGTAAAGGGGCAACCAAAGAAAGCGCGCTTTGCTCGGCACTCGGTGAGTTTATTGAGCGTTTAAACTGTAACTTCTTTTATAATGATCAATTCTTTGGTGAAGAAATCGCAAATGCTGAATTTGTTCACTACCCGAACGAAAAGTGGTTTAAGCCTGAAGCTGATGATGCGCTTCCTACTGAGATTTTAGACGACTACACTCGTGAAATTTATGATCCAGAAGGTGAACTACGCGGTTCGCACCTAATCGACACAAATTCAGGTAATGTAGCGCGCGGTATTTGTTCTATTCCGTACACTCGCCATTCAGATGGTGAAACCGTGTATTTTCCGTCAAATCTAATAGAAAATTTATTCCTAAGTAACGGTATGAGTGCCGGTAATAACCTGTTTGAAGCGAAGGTGCAGTGTTTATCTGAGATCTTTGAACGTGCGGTGAAAAAGCAAATCATCGAACAAGAAATCGTGCTCCCTGACGTGCCAGAGTCTGTACTTGCTAAATACCCAGGTATTGTTGAAGGGATCAAAGGGCTTGAAGAGCAGGGGTTCCCTGTGGTGGTGAAAGATGCGTCTCTTGGCGGTCAATTTCCTGTGATGTGTGTGACCTTGATGAACCCTAAAACAGGCGGCGTATTTGCCTCTTTTGGCGCGCATCCAAGTTTCGAAGTGGCACTTGAGCGCAGTTTAACCGAGTTGTTACAAGGTCGTAGTTTTGAAGGCTTAAACGACGTACCAAAACCTACGTTTAACAGCATGGCGGTATCTGAGCCGGAGAACTTTGTCGAGCATTTTATCGATTCAACGGGGGTGATCTCTTGGCGCTTCTTTAGTGCAAAGCATGACTACGATTTTGTTGAGTGGGATTTTACAGGCACGAATGAAGAAGAGTGCGATAAGTTATTTGGCATTTTGGAAGGGTTAGGTAAAGAAGCCTATATTGCGGAATTTACAGACTTAGGGATCGCTTGTCGTATTTTGGTTCCTGGCTTTTCTGAAGTGTACCCTGCTGAAGATCTGATTTGGGACAACACCAATAAAGCGTTGCAATACCGCGAGGATATTCTCAACATCCATTCTCTAGATGACGAAGCATTAGCTAACTTGGTTGAGCGCTTAGAGGACAGCCAGCTTGATAACTATATCGATATTATCACCCTAATTGGTGTTGAGTTTGACGAAAATACGGTGTGGGGTCAGCTTACAATTCTTGAGCTTAAGATTTTAATCTATCTAGCGCTTGGCGATATCGAAGCGGCCATTGAACTAGTTGAGACCTTCTTGCAGTTTAATGACAACACGGTTGAACGTGGCTTATTCTACCAAGCAATGCATGCCACACTTGAAATTGCATTGGATGACGAGCTAGAAATAGAAGATTACATCCACAACTTCACCCGTATGTTCTCGAAAGACGTGATGGATGCGGTTATTGGCTCAATTAATGGTGATGTGAAATTCTATGGTTTAACGCCAACTAACATGAAGTTGGAAGGTCTAGACAAGCACCTGCGTCTTATTGAAAGCTATAAGAAGCTTCATGCAGCAAGAGGGAAATTCGCTTTATAATTGAATGTTGTAAATTAGGGCGCAAAGCGCGCTCTAATTTACACATGATTGCAGGCCAAAGTAAGCTTTTGAGTAAACAGCTCTATTCGGCTCTTTAACCAACTTAAAATCTACCCAAGTCCAAGCTAATTCAAATTTTGACGATGACCATTGTTGTATCAGTGACGACTTCTGTTGAGTAATTAGTCCTGATGATGCGAGCTTCTTACATAGTTTATTCGATAATTCGGCCTTATTCTTTAGGAATGAAAACCTGTTGTTGAGCTCATCAAAATATACGGGGGAGCTGACCAATGCGAAATGGTCAAACAGTGTGTCTCCAATAGCTAAGTCAAAAAATAAGTAGGGGCTATCATTTATATCACGCCAAAACAGTAGCATCTTCTCGACTTCCTTTACATCTCCGGGAAAATGCACTTTTTCCAAGTATTTTATAACCTCATCCTGATGCATAGAAATATATAGTTTTGTTGTGGCGGGCTTACGTTGCTGCATAAATGAGATATGTATGATATGACCCGAAAGCGGTAAGTGTTTGAATAGTCTAGATAGCGTCAAACTCGCTTCTGAGTGATATTGTTGGCACAGACCCATAGAAAAAACATATGGTTTATAGTGGCTAAGCTGTGCATTTTTCTCTGCGAGTTGTTTCGGATAGCCAGATTCTAGACAGTAATGCACACCTGGAGCTGCGATGGTTTCTGGTTTGTTTACCAGAATATTATCAAATTCAAGCCATAAAAATGGAGTAAATGCGTCAAGAGATTTCAATTTAGCGTAGGTGTTTCGTAAATTTTCTATTAAAGGAAGCCAGCGATTATCGAAAATGTTTGTACGTTTTTTAGGGGATTGGTGATCGATAGCGCAGAGTAAATCCAATCGACTAAATTCATGAGTAGCTAGATCTCTTATTTCTAAATAGTAGGATGAAAACAGCTGAGGAAAAAGGCTTGCAATTTCTTGCAAGCCTTCAGTTGTTTTTTTACCTAACAATTCGTGGAGAGATTCATCTAACACTCTGTTAAGTATAGTATTCACCGTATTACCAAATAATATTCGCGTTATCAGCTAAATTTTGCGAGATAATTTTAAGAGAGAATAATTCACGTACAAATTTCTCCTCATTACCTTTTATATCTCCAAACTGAGAGACCAACGAAAGTAGTTCATCTTTAACGTCTGCAGAGAGCTCTGCTTTGGTGTTGTTATACTCTACGCTGAAGTTTGATATATAGTCACTTGGAGATTGAATAAATTCACTGTGAGACGTTTCTTCATATGCTATCGAACGTAAGAAATTAAGTAACGCTACGACTTCAACTCCTTCGGTGATAGAAGCTTTACTGCTTGTTTTCTCACCCTCGAAGTGAGAAAGGTAGTCACTGATAAAATCTTCGTTGTTTAGTGCAGCAGAAAAGTTACTTTTGATAAGTTGATTTTCTTCAGGTTGTTTGCAAAGCTTACTATTACCACCAATAGTCAAGCATTCTTCGGTGATATCTTTGTTGTCTACATAACCATTCAGTGATTTTATTGGGTTGTCCTGACTATTTAATCTGAAGTCTAAATCAATATTTAATCTGTTTAGATAGTCTATGAATGCATTGTTAGCCATTTTACTTTTCCTTAGGGTTTAATGTTATTTCTTTCATTGGTATACCAGGTATTCCACTGTTTATTAAAGTGAAATCTTTGAATCTTTCTGTCCATTTTATTTTATTTTCATTGTAATAATAATTTAGATTGTTATGGCAGCTCGCGCAATCCGACCCTTTATTTCTGATACTTTCAGAGACGGTCCACTGTGATTTGGGAATTTCACATTTGCTATTAACCTGAGCTAGAAAAGGCTCAAAAACCACACTTCTAACATTTTTGTCAAAGCGCTGGTATGACCCTGCGTTATCAATATGTGGATATTGTGAGCCAATAAGCTGGTAATGTTGTAATACAGAGTTTTGTTTTTTTAGTTTAGAGCGGTACTGATCATTATATGTTGCAGCTAGAGTGGGAATTGGTTCATCTCGAACAAGAGGTGTCGGTCTATTGGCTGTATATATATTGGAACAGCTATATTCGTCCTGAGCAATGAAGCTATATTGGATCGTTTTTGGGGTTTCACTTTCAAGCGTATCAACCTGCTCAAATGTCAACCAAGTCCAAGTCGGTTTATCACCTACCAATAGGTTTGAACTGGTACCAACCCCGATATGCATGGCAATAAGACCGAGAGTTTGTTTTACTGCAAAACCATGTAACTTAATGTTTTCCATGGTGATGTATCTCAGTTTATCATCTTTGCTTGTGAGTATGCGCCAACCCAGTTTTAATGCAATCTGAGGCTGTTTAGCGGATGTGTTACCTTGCCCACAACTACCCCACCTAAATGCGAAACCCGCAAGGTCTTTGAGAGCAGGATTGTTATCAATTTCGTTCAGGTTTTCTTTGGTATCCCATAGTGCTTCCATCCATTTACCATTTACCCGCTTTTCAAAAAATACAGGGTTGTTATTTTTATCTCTCAGGCCCAGCATTTTGATTTCGTCGCCATCTAGCTTTAACGACATATCTAAGTCTAAACAACCAGAGTCACATTGCCAGCTATCTGCTGTGGTAATATTTTTTCTGGTATCTTTGCCTTCAACAGAAACGGGCGTGTTGAACTCCTTTAAATAGCCATTTGTGTAGTTGACTTCAGCAAGTGTTGCGGTATTAATCCAGTCAGCCCAAGCGGGTAGTGAAAGCTTACCGAATTGTTTTTGTTGGTTAATCGCAATAAAAGTTTGCCATGAGTATTCGTATAAATGCTCAGGTGTAAGCGTAAAATTGGCAATCGCATTGTTCGTGGCCAAATCACATGAAACGTCCGCAGGAAGCAAAGTTGTTGATGCACTCGCAACCCCTGAACAGCCCAATGCTAACAGTAAGCATGTTCTAGTTATCATTCTTAATTTCCTATTTTAAATACTTGTTGATATATCCAAGTGCCCCTTGCAATTCAGCGACTTCTTTAGCACTTTTTAATTGTTCTTTACGAGCGGATTCTGTAGTACACAGCATACTTTTAAGTCGATAAGCTTCTGGTAAGTAAAACGTATCAAGTTTTTCATTTGCAATATTGATAGCAATATCTAACTGTTCTAAAGCCTCTTGAGTATCTTCTGCAAGCAGTAAGCATTCACCATACATTGTTCGTAGCCAAGCAACATGACCGATAGAGTCCGTTAACAGGTAAGCATCTAAACCAGAACGAACGAGGGGAAGACCTTCAGATACATTGTGATCAAGGCACATCAGCCAGCCTTTTATTACGTTACCAATGGATAACCAAAGCGCGAATCCATGCTTCTCAGAAAGTGAAAGGACCTTTTCAGCGTAATACTCGGCCAGACCGAGTCTTCTGGATATTACTCCAATGTAGGCATGACGGGCGTAAACGTGAACTTGATATGCGGGAATATCATCTAATTCTGTCAGTCTATCAGCTTTAATTCGCTGTTGATCAGAACGTTCGTAATCACCCATGAGCCAAGAAACACCGGCATGAATTGGCAGTGAGGATATTGCACAGTCAAATGGAAATGGGTAGCTTTTGAAGTATTCGTGGTGCTCATCATAGTTATAAAGAGCTAATGCCTGAGTAAAGGTCTTGTCAGCCAATAGCAGATCCCCTTTAGCCCATTCGATCCCGCCTTTTAAATGAAGAGCTGCTATTTCCAAGGCTGCAGAATTTTGCTGCTTAGCCATTTCAAGTAGTTGCTGTATTGTGTTCAATCCTTCGATATGCTCGGCTTTAACGACTTGAATTAATGCAATACTCCAAAAAGCAGAATACAGCTCAGGGGGGTTGTTGAGCTCGCTACACAGTGCTCGGGAACGGTCGATATGTGGTGTGATACTGCTGTTTGCATATCCTAATGTGGTAGCCAAGTGTAGTGCTAGCGCATTTCTTATTAGAATTTCTGTGAGCTTGTTTTCGTAACTGCCTGTACATTGCGTGAGAGTATTAAGTGCGCAAGAGTAATGTTGTATTGCAGAATTTATATCTGCCAACTGTGTACTTTTTTCTGCAGCGAGTTTCCAAAGCACTGTTGCATCAGTGTATTCAAGCGCCTTTTCATGATGAGTTGCTCTTAATGTGTAATCCTCACTTTTGTATGAGTTTAGTGTTTGAGCAACCACTGAATGTAACAAACGTATGCTGGTTTGATTAACACTTTCATAAGCCGCATCCCTCACTAGCGCATGCTTAAAGATATAGCTATCGTTATCAACGCGGCGCTGGTGCACGATAAGGTCGTTTGCTATCAGCTCATTTAGGTCGTTTTGGATCTGGTTTTCGCTTAAAGACGATGCCGCAACGAGTAAATCATATTCAAACTCTCGGCCAATTGTGGCTGCTAGTTGGGCTGTTTCTTTGGCGTGACTAAGGCTATCTAGTTTTTGTTGTAATGACTCTCTTAAACTCGTAGGTACTTGGTCAAGTTTATCTGGTGCGAGGAAGTCAATCTCTCCACCTTTATCTCCAACCAATGCCTTTTGCTTAAGCATGTTGACGAGTTCTTCAATAAATAGCGGGATCCCGTCGGTGCGACTGGTAAGCAACTTGAGAACCCGCTCTGACACTCGGCGGCCATCAAACAGGTTAATGATAAAATCTTCGGTGGCCTTCTCGGTTAGTTTTTTCAGGCAAACATCCACTAAGGTAAGGTCTTTCAACTGAGTTGGCACCGCTTGTCTTGAAGTGCTTAGTAAAACATCACCTGAAGCTAGCGCACCGACAAAGTGATGTAAAAACTCTAAGGTGGTGCTATCTGCCCAATGAATGTCTTCAATAATGTAAAGTTTAAACTTACTGAGCCCGTGACGGTTTGACAGTAACAATGCGCAAAGCCCTTTAAACAACACTTGCTTCTGCTCATCGGGAGAAAGTGTAGAAGGCGTAATTTCATCATCAAGTGAGATATTGAGCCAAACTAGCAACACAGGGATAGCTTGCACTAAATCGAGCTTACTATCCACGTTTGATAATACATAACTAAACACGGTATTGGCTGAATGAGCGTCAAGCTGTTCGGTGTTAAAGAGGTATTTGACCAACGTTAAAATTGGATACAAAGCATTATTTTGGTGCTCTGGTAAACACTGGGCGACTAAATGCTGATATTGCGGTGCATTAGCACGAATTTCTTGCAGCAGCCGAGATTTACCTATGCCAGCTTCACCATGAATATGGGCGATGCGTGTTGCACCTTCGACTTCGTTATTAATGAGTGAAAGTGTCTGTTCAAGCTCAAGGTGACGACCTACAAGTTCATGATGGTTCTTTGTACCACGCATAAAGCCAAATGCTTCGATGCGACGTTCTCCTTGCAAGTTATAAACCGGCGTTAGTTCAAATAACGGGCCTATTTGTACTTGACCGTACAGATTAAATTCTGAAAAAGCATCAAGGAGTGAGCGTGACTCTGCACTACATAAGACTTGGCGCTCGCCAGCTTCACGGGAGAGTGCTGCTGCAATGTTTGCGTGATGACCTTCAGGTACGGCATTGGCGTAGGTAATAAATACACCAGTATGAATACCAATGTGAGCGTTAAGGGCGACTCTGTGGGCTTCTTGCATTAGTGCGTTACGTTTGCCAAGTTCGCTTATCATTTCAAGTGCGGTACGGGCAGACAATCGCGCGTCGTTATCGCTGCTAACAGGGTAGCCAAAATAAAACAAGCTGGTATCGGCGAGGTTACCCACGTGATAAGCGCCGTAACGAGTCGCGATATCAATAAAGTGATTGCGTTGAGATTTATAAACCGTGTCGATGACATCGAAGTCTTTATCTTGATTGTCGAGTGCTTTAACACTTAACCTTACCGCAAGAACGGTGAGCTGTTTGCGTTCAGTAAGCGCCGTATATTCTTGAATGGCACGATGGTTAGGATCGTCATCACGGATCATTACTGTGGTTTCGTCGTAACCATGTTGAGCTTTAACATCATTTAGCACACCAACAAGGTTCGATACGTTCATTCGTGCCAGTTCAGAGAATGCCTCGGTTGCGGTGATCACGCGCTCCAACGCGCTTTTATTGAGTACGCGTCTGAGAAGCCCAGCAAGAGGGTGGCCAAGTAGTGCGCTTGGAATTGGAATATGTACATCGCTTAATTGCTTGTGATAAATCGAGGCGACACTTGTGCCAGTTACCGCAGGCACGCCGGTTAAACATTCTAAAAATACCAAACCCCAGACATAGAGATCCGATTTGGCCGAGGCTGGCTCACCACGTAATTGTTCTGGTGCGCTGTAAGAAGGTGTGCCTAATGTTTCTTGCGTAAGTGTGATCGTTTCAAAGTCATGCTGGCGAGTTTCTTGTGCCAGCGTACCAATACCAAAATCAAGTATTTTGGCATAAGTCTTTGCACCAGACTGGCTAAGCATAATATTGGTTGGCTTTATGTCTCTGTGGATAATGCCTTGTTGATGAGCGTGAATGAGCGCGTCTAACACTTGCAACATGATGTCGGTTGCATACACTGAATCAATTGCACCATTTTGACTTAGATAGTCCCGTAGTGTTTGCCCTTCCACATACTCGAATACCCCGAACATTAAATTTTCATTTAATTGTCCTTTATCTAATAATCGTACGATATTTGGGTGATTTAATTGACTACAAAGCAAGGTTTCGCGATTGAAACGTTCCGCATATCTGTGTTTTTTCGTCGCTTCCAGTTGTGGTTCTAACGCCAAAAATTTTAGTGCAACGATTTGCCCAGTGTTTATTTGGCGTGCTTTGAAAACTTTACCGAATCCACCTTCTCCAATTTTTTCAAGTAGTTGGTATTTGTCAGACTGGAAAACATCGACAATATGGCTATCCGAAAATTGTGTCAGAGACATATGATTACTAATTCTTATTTTTTGTTAATGGTATAGGGTAATTGGAATGTAAATACATGTCTACCATCAAGATTTCAATTATTTAAAAAAATCAAATAGCTATGCGCTTTTTTTGAACAATGTAACAGATTTGAGCAAATCTATGGTTTTCAGAAGCAAGAATTTTTTGTGAAAACGCTATTACATCTTGCTGTAATGTTGTGTAATTCTTTATTCTTCATGTTTTTGGCATAATCAGTGTGTAGTAACAGAAGTGTTATGGTAACTACTTAATATTTCAGATTTTTAATTGTCTTTGGTTTTATTAAATGAGATGTGCAACGTACCGTTTTTTTGTGTTCAACAGATCTCACTTCATTACTACTAAATCGAAGTGATGACCTATTTTTTACGATTTTTACATCGGCCTATCTTTGTAAGCCGAAGTTTTATCAAAAAATTAGCAGATTACTTGTGCTTGACTACACTCATTAGAGAAACAGTTAGGAGACACCGGCTGAGCGCTTAAAAAAGCATCAGCCAAGCCGACATTTAAGGATCTGTGGAGCTAATAATATCTATGGAAAAGCAGCAGTTAGCAAACAATACAAAGGTAGATTTCATTGACCCTCAGGTTGATGATTTATTAAAGCACTCAATTAGAACTCAGCTTCAATCACTTTTAAAAGCAAAACTTTCCGTATGTGAACGTCAAAAGCTGTTGCAAAAGAGCTTTGTTGACGCAATAACATTGGTTTTAACAGATCTTAATACTGTTACACACCAAGAGTTGGTCAGTGCCTTTGAGACAATGTACGATAATGCGGTGCAATCTATGGCAATGGCAGAATTAAGCCAAGAGGTGCTCACTCATCAGTATATTTCTGCGACGGGGTTGATTATGTCACCCTATAACTGTAAGCACACAATAAAGGATGTTTACCGGATCAAGGGATATGCACGCGGACTCGACAAAGCGATTCAAGGTAAGTTAAAAAATAAGCCCTCAATTAATGTGTTGTACCCTGCCTGTGGTCCTTTCGCCCCTTTATTACTGCCTTTACTTAGCTATTACAAAGACACCCAAACCGTCAAGCCGAGCCAAATTCAAGTGACGTTTGTTGATATTCAGCCTGGTGCAATATTAACACTTAAGCAGCTCGTCAGTGACTTGCAGCTTGAAGAGTATGTATCGCTTATTGAAGAGGCTGATGCGACCTTATTTGAGCCCCAAAATGCCATTGATCTTTTAGTGTTAGAAGCGATGCAACATGGCTTTACTAAAGAGGGCCAATTAAGTATTGCCAAACATTTAGTAAAGTACTTATCCCTAGATGGTTGGATGATCCCGCAAAATGTGTCAGTAAAAGGCATGATGGTTGTTGGAGAAACTGAATTTAATCAACAATGGAAAACTCAAGAATATAGTCACTCGAGCAATGTAGGTAGTGAGGCACAACAAGATCGAGTGGAATTAGGCGAAATCCTTAAGATCAATAAATCTACTTTGTTAGAGATGCAAGAGCTTGAACTTGAAGATGGCATTAAAGTGATCCCTGCGAATCAAATTGTACTACCTACGGGCGTTGAAGACATGGGCAAACGTATCTTTGCAGTATATGCCCACATAGAGACATTCGCGCAAGAAGAGGTTGGCCAATATGATTCAGGGATCACACACCCAAGACCTGATATGAGCGTTTATATAGACCTTAAACCTAAAGACATTGAACACACTCACTTTGTTGCTAGTAGCGGGGATACGGTTCAGTTTTACTATCAATTGACTGGATTACCGGGTTTTGTGCCAGTAAAAGTACAGGGGATTGTATAATGCAAAAGTATGCGGTGTTTACTGGCAGCTGTCAGAGTTTATCAGCGATCCAATACCTCCAACAAACCAATAAATTAGCATGTGTAGTTTTAGTGGACGCTGAGCCAAATCCGGATTTAATACAATTGCAGCAGCTACTGCATCAAGCGCAGATCCCCACTTTAAAGTATAACCAGTATGACGATACGACCCTTATCGCGGATTTAGACAGGCTAGGCGCTAATCACGGCGTAATTTACCTATTTAGACATATTATAAAACAAAAGTTGATCAGTTATTTTGATGGCAGCCTAGTCAATATTCATCCTAGTCCTCTACCTGAATACCGCGGACCATTTCCCCTCTATTGGCAAATTAGAAACGGTGAACAAGCCACTAAGCTTACGTTGCACCGTGTTACATCAGAAGTAGATAGCGGAGATATCGCTACCGATATTGACCTTGCTATTCATCCTTTCGATACGATTAGCATAGTAAATCAAAAAATCTCGCAAGCTTTACCTCATTTACTCGACACATTTTGTCAATTGGCAGAGCAAGAAGCTATTACTTGGCGTGAGCAAGACACATGCTTTGAGCATTTTGCACCTATGATCGAACCGCAGCAGCTGGCTATTAACTGGTGTAAACAACCTACGTTGGAAATTGTGAACATGTGCCGAGCTGGCAATGTAGATGTTGGTTGTGCCACCTTTCGTCTAAGAGAAGAGATGTTTCAAGTGTTACAAGCGAGTGAGGTTAGATGTGATGTTAAAGGCGTGCAAGAAGGAACTGTTATTCAACTAAGCCGAAGAGAAGGCTTAGTTATTAAAACGCTGGATGGTGCTGTGTGTTTGGATGTTATTGGTACACAGCAAGGACTCTTTGATGGTTATAGATTTGCTGTGCTTTTTGGGCTAGATGCAGGCTTTTCTTTGATCTAGCTAAGTTGGCTTCACAGTCAACAAGTTAATGATAAAAATAATATTAAAGATGGTGAGCAAAGTCGCATGAAAGGAAATAGAAGTTGGGCTGTTATCGTAATTCCATGTGTGCGGTGCTCTGGATAACACTTCAGATGCGAGATAACAAATGAAGATAAAGATAGAACTTACCAATAATTATGGCTATGACCTAGCGGCATATCCATATAACGATGGCGCCTTGCCTAGCCCCGAATCGGCCCAAACCATCGCCAAGCTTGAAGGTAAAGGAGAGTTAATAGTAGAGCGTGGACAGTCCGCAATTTTAACTGTTCCAGGAATGGGGAGTCTGTTGGTGCAGTTTTTAGGTGAGCAGCGATTGTCTGAATACCACGATAAATTTTGTGAGCAGGCTGATGAATTTGATCAATGTGGGCAAATGGTATTGATTCGCTATAAAACCTCAGAGCTGTATTGGCGGTTTTCCACATCAGATGAAGTGGGCTCAGTAGAACTAACTGTTAATCAAGTAGGAACGGTATGTATTGGTAAGGTATCAAAAGGCAGTGTACGGCAGATTTCTTTGCAAGAGCTGTTTATTCCGCCAGTTTTTTTAGTCAACCCAACTGAAGCCATGCAAGAAGAAAGTGCACAGGAGCAACCAGAGTCATGAGGTGTGATGGTAGTGCGTAAGCGCATCTTTCACCCTCAAAGCAGTAGAACAGTGAGTATATAGTGGCACCCGAGAAAAGTAGTTGCACTTCGATTGCCATACAAAGTAACTAAATAAATATATAAGGACTAATAACATGTCTGCAGATTCATATATCGGTACTATGAGACCTTTTGGCGGTATCTTTGCGATAAGAGATTGGGCGATTTGTCAGGGGCAACTATTAGCAATATCTCAAAATACCGCGCTTTTTTCATTAATTGGTGATAACTATGGCGGTGATGCTCGCACTACCTTAGGTTTGCCTGATATGAGAGGGCGTAGTCCCGTTGGGATGGGGGTTATGCCAGGGGGGAGAGATTACCGGTTAGGGATGCGTTTTGGTATGGAAGATATAGCGTTGACCTCAACTCAATTACCAAAACATACGCATAGCGCAGTTTTTGTCGCCACAGGTGGTGGCGTTACAGGTTCTCTTCAGGCAGCAACAAATGATGCTAACACTGACACTCCGGATGGAACGGCTTATTTAGCGCGTAACCCGAATAGCCAAATATATTACAAGCAGCAAGGTCTCTCACCTGCGCCCACACTAACGGAGCTTGGTGGATTAAGTGTAGATGGTGGCAGCGTTGAAGGTAGTGTTGTGGTTAATGATACTGGTGCATCACAAAGCTTTAGTATTCTTAACCCATTACAAGTTGTTAATTGGCAAATTGTATTGGATGGTATCTATCCATCACGAAGTTGATAGGGCTGAACAGGTCCCGCAGTCAATACTGCGAGGCCTGTTTCTTCTGAGAGCATTTTGATTTGCGGTATGTTTGAACCTAAGAAGTTCAATAACTCGACAACTTATAAACAAAACGCTTTTTTAATCTTAGGTACTCTGGAATATACCAAATCAGTCATTTGGAGTGGGACATGAAGTTGAATCGAATCACAGCGGTTATTAAAGGTACTGTTTTTACAGGGCTATGTATATCTAGCCTGCCAGTCACGGCAGCCTCTATTGATTACAAAGTGAAGTCAGGTAGTGGAGTTGCGAACATTTCGCATACAGAGAGCTCAGTCACATATTTGCTAGATGCAGGTACAGCAACGTCCTATACGTCATCAACGATGACTGTGTATGGAGGTACGGCTGCGGTTGCAGACGATTTCATTTTTACATCGCCATCGTCGACGCAGGCGGGATTCATATTTTATACCAGTGACTCTAGTAACAACTTTAGTTTTGACTCCATTGTTGTCTACTCAAACAACACAATATCAAACAATAACTACCGAATTACTATAAAAGGGTATGATGGGGGAACAGCTGCGACGCCAGTAACAGCGACCATTACCATGCCCCAAGTGACCTCTGGAAATACATTTACACTTACGAGAGACGCTGACTTTTCAGGTAGCGAGTGGCAAAATGTAGATACCGTGGTATTTGAGTTTTATGATTCTGGTAGTAATCCTATACTTTATGATAATCGATTTGGGGTAGATACAATTACTTATTCTGCTGCGGCCGCGGTTGATAACACCCCTCCAACAATTAGCCAGGTGACAGCGGTAACTACCCCGACCAACGATAATACACCCAATTATACGTTTACGACTGATGAGGCGGGTGAGTTGTCGATGGGAGGCAGTTGTGGCACATCTAGCTCGACCACAATCAGCACCACAGGCAACCAAACCATTACCCTGACTCAAACAGATAACTCGACAGCATTAGCTGATGGCACTTATACCGATTGTACGGTTACTGTTACCGATTCATCTAGCAATGCTAGCACTGCTTTGAGTATTACGGGCTTTACAGTAGATACCACAGCGCCAACGGTCGCAGAAGTGACCGCAGTGACTACGCCAACGAATGATACAACACCTAGTTATACGTTTAGCACTACAGAAACCGGCGAATTGTCTGTGGGTGGTAGTTGTGGCACTTCAAGCTCAACAACAATTAGTTCGACTGGCAATCAAACCATCACTTTGACCCAAACAGATAACTCGACAGCGTTAGCGGATGGTACATACAGCGATTGTACTATTACGGTGACGGATTCTGCGGGCAATGCTAGCACGGCACTAACAATCTCGAGCTTTACGGTGGATACGTCTGCACCAACAGTTGCAGAAGTTACCGCAGTAACAACCCCAACTAATGACAGTACGCCAAACTATGCTTTTAGTACGACAGAGACTGGGACGTTAGCTGTAGGTGGAAGTTGTGGTACATCAAGTTCAACTACAATTAGCTCAACTGGCAACCAAATAATTACTCTGACTCAAACGGATAATTCAGCGGCATTAGCGGATGGTACATACAGCAACTGTACCATTACTGTGACAGACTCCGCGGGAAATGCAAGTACTGCGTTGGCAATATCAAGTTTTGTAGTAGACACTGCTGCGCCGACAGTTGCGGAAGTTACCGCTGTAGCGACTCCGGGGAATGATAGCACTCCTAACTATACGTTTAGTACTACAGAAACAGGTACATTGGCTGTAGGTGGAAGTTGTGGCACTTCAAGCTCGACCACAATCAGTTCGACTGGCAATCAAACCATCACGCTGACACAAACCGATAACTCGACGGCGCTAGCAGATGGCAGTTACAGTGACTGTACCATTACAGTCACTGACTCCGCTGGGAATGCAAATACAGCATTAACAATTTCTAGTTTTACGGTAGATACTTCAGCACCAACAGTTGCTGAAGTAACCGCAGTGACTACTCCAACCAATGACAGCGCGCCTAGCTACACATTTAGCACAACAGAAACAGGCACATTGTCCGTGGGGGGGAGTTGTGGCACTTCAAGTTCAACAACCATTAGTTCAACAGGCAATCAAACCATCACGCTGACACAAACCGATAACTCGACCGCGTTAGCAGATGGTACATACAGTGATTGTACTATTACTATCACTGACTCTGCAGGGAATGCGAATAGTGCGTTAAGTATTACTTCTTTTACTGTAGATCCCACGCTCCCAACATTTGATAGCGCAAATTCGACGCCAAATGATGACGCTACCGGTGTAGTAAGTAGCAATGACATTGTGATCGATTTTAGTGAAACTATCGTGTTGGGAACCGGTAGTATTACGATTCGTGACGTCAGCGGTAGTAGTGATTTTGAAGTTTTTGATGTAGCAACAGAAAGTGATGGTACCACCACCAGTCCTGGTGCGGGCCGCATCGGTATTACAAACGATAAAATTTATATAAATCCAACCAGTGATCTGACGGGCAACCGTAATTATTCAATTCGAGTTGACTCAACGGCGGTTGATGACACCGCTGGTAACAGTTTTGCGGGGATCAGTGACGATACGACATTTAATTTCTCAACGGCTAATACCGCTCCTGCAGTTGATTTAGATTCAACGAGTGGTAGTGACGATAGCAGTGTATCATTCTCTGAAGGTGGTGGTGCGGTAAACATTGCAGCGAATGCTGCTGTGACTGAAACAGATGGCGACACGATAACAACCATTACCGTAAGTCTCACGAACGATCAAGATGGTGCATCCGAAGGTTTGAATATTAGTGCATCTGCCCAAGATGCATTGACGGGAGTTTCGGGATCTTCAGATATTACGTTACAAGATACAATTTCTATAACTGGCGCAACGGCTTCAGCGTCAGAAGTGCAAACCTTCTTACAAGCTATCACGTACAACAATACTTCCAGTACGCCCAACGAAACCGCAAGAACTGTCACTGTCGTGATAAATGATGGCACAGATAATAGTACCTCTCGCACAGCTACTATTTCCGTGAGTAATGTCACTGCAGCAAGCAGTACCGCAGCCAGTTTTGATACTACGAGCGGAACGAATTTATCTCCAGCAATTACCTTCACTAGTGACGATGAAACACTGTCTATTGCTGATACTAGCCACATTGCTGGTTCAACTGCGGATGGGGGCGCGGGAACTGATACCTTATTTGTAGTGACTGGCTCTAATTTAGCTAACTTTACGTCATTAACTAATTTCGAGACATTAACCCCTGATAATGACGGTTCTTTAACGCTTACTGAAACACAGCATGACGCATTTACTACCATTAATGGTTCAGGTACAAACCAATTTACAATATCTAGTGCTGATGGAGATCAAACCCTAACCGGTGATAGCGATATTGAAACCTATGTGTTAGGTGCTGCAATGAACTTCACCATGGCAGTAGCATCACAGAATGTCACTGGTAGTAGTGACGACGATACAGTTAATGTTGCTGGGTTTACTGCTACAGGTACGCTTTCTGGTGGAACCGGCACCGATACGTTACAGGCTGACTCAGGCGCTAATATTAGCGGGGCATCACTAAGCGGCTTTGAATCATTAACTCTAAGCGATAATGCATCAGTCACTATGACTGAAGCACAACATGATAGTTTTACAACGGTGACCGCTGCGGGAACTGAGAACGTCACTATCAGCGATAGTACCGATGGTTTAACTGGTAATAGTGCGATTGAAACTTATATACTTTCAGCGGCTAACACCTTTACGCTCGGAGCTGCTGGGCAAAGCGTAACAGGAAGCAGTGGTAATGACACAATAAATGTCGGTACATTCACAGCTACTGGTACTCTAGCTGGAGGCAGTGGTACAGATACGCTTTCAATCAGTAATGGCGGAAGTATCGCAGGGGCGACAGTGAGTGGTTTTGAGAACCTTTCTGTAGCCACTGATGGATCTGCCACGATATCAGTATCTCAGTTGTCGTCGTTTACAGGCACGGTGTCAGGCGATGGCACTAATTCTCTAACTATTTCTGGCGATGGTGATATTACAACGGTTTCTGCGCTTGAAAATTATACCTTATCAGATGATTCAACCAATTCAAGAACGGTGACCGTTAGCAGTGCAAGTCATTCTGTTACTGGTACTTCAACTTCAGATGCAATTACCTTCGATTTAGGTTCACTTACCTACACAGGTACTATTACGGGTGAAAATACAACTGCAGATACGCTATCTTTGAGTTCTGGCGCAGATATAACAGGTGCAAGTATTAATGCAGTTAGTAATTTGACACTGGCTTCTGGCGCATCTGTTTCCATGACTGCAACTCAACATGAAAGCTTTACTGGTAATATTTCAGCGGCTGGAACAGAAACTATCAATATTTCTGGTGACGGGGATATCACTACTTTCTCTTCGGTTGAAGTTTATAGTGTTGGCGACGATTCTAGCAATACTAGGACTATTACCATCAGTAACGGTACCACAGATGTTTCAGCAACGTCGAACGATGATGCTGTAACGTTTAACATTGGTGGTAGTACCTATACTGGTGATTTAACAGGCGACTCTGACGTGGCCGACTTGGTTTTAGCATCAGATGGTGCGGACGTTACTGGAGGCGGGTTCTTTAATATAGGAAATCTCAGTCTATCAAGTGGTGCAACTGTCGCGATTGATGCTGCCAACCTGAGCGATTTTGCGACCGCTATTTCTGGCGCTGCGGGCAGTGAGACATTAAAACTCATGGATGGTGGAACATTTGATTTCTCAACCACCTCGGTTTCTGCCGTTGAAGGCATTGCAGTTGGCACAAATAACGCGGCAACGATCACCCTTACTGATAACTTTAATGCCGACGGTCAAACTGTGTCGGTTACAAATGCCAGCGGCAGTGCAATCACGTCTGACTTAGTCATAGATGCTTCTGCTTTTTCTAGTGATGTGCTAGAAATAACGGCAACAGATTTGAATGGTTCAGACACCATGACTGGTGGTAGTGGTGCGGATACTCTGCGTCCAGGTGGTGGTACAGATACCATGACGGGTAATGATGGCAATGACAATTTTGAGGGCGCAGCAAGCGATCTCAATGGTGATACGATTGCCGATCTTGCAGTCGGTGACACGATAACAATAACAGGGGTTACGGGGCTATCTACCAGCAACGTGCGGTTTAACGGTTCGAGTACGCTAGAAGTTGATACTGATGCAACCGATTTTTCAGGCGTAGAAGTATCACTATCGCTTACAAACTCCCCTAGTAGTGATCTCGCATATACCGTAGCTGACTCTGGTAGTGACACATTGATCACATTTGAAGCTGCTAATGAAGAGCCAGTATTTACAAGCCTCAATGGTGGTAATACCTTTACTGAAAATGGCACTTCGATTGCTATAGATAGTGATGTAACCATTGCAGATACTGAACTTGACGCACTTAATAGTGGGAACGGTAACTATGATGGTGCGTCGCTAACAATCTCACGTTCAGGTGGTGCTAATAGTGAAGATGTCTATAGTAACACAGGGCTACTAGGTACACTGACTCAGGGAGGCGCGCTGAGTTACAATAGTACAGAAGTCGGTACAGTTACCACTAACTCTGCAGGCACACTCGTACTCACTTTCAACAGCAGTGCTACTTCCGCGCTAGTTGATAATGTGTTGCAATCAATTGGCTACAGTAACAGCTCTGAGGATCCAAGCTCGTCAGTAACACTCAACTATACTTTTAATGATGGAACAGTAGACAGTACTGGTACAAATCAGGCCGCAGTTACTATTACTCCCGTAAACGATGCTCCTACCGATATTGCATTGACAGCTACAAGCATAGATCAATCGAATACAGGAACTGCTGCGACCGTGGCGACAGCCAGTACCACAGATGTGGAAAGTGGCGATAGTCATACCTATAGCTTGGTTACTGCTGGCAGTAGCGATGGTGGTACATGTAGCGCAAATACGGGTAACGACAGTTTCCAATTTTCAGGCAGTACGTTACAAACGCAAGCATCAACATCTCCTGGTGACTATGTTATTTGTATTCAAACGAGTGATGGAACCGCAAGTTATCAAGAGTCATTCACGATAACAGTCAACGATGACGTGGCCCCAAATGCGCCTTCGACACCAGACTTGGATGCGGCTTCAGACTCTGGGGCTTCAAGCTCAGACAATATTACCAATGACACCACACCAACCTTCAGTGGTACTGCTGAGAGCGGAGCGACGGTTAAATTATATAGTGATCAGGTGGGCGGAGGCACAACGGTCATTGGTACTGGCACAGCAACGGGTGGTAATTGGCAAATTACAACGGATCCGTTGACTGCAGGGTTATCACATGCGATTTTTGCGACCGCCACGGATGCGAGCACGAACGTAAGTAGTAGCTCTAGTTCTTTAAGCGTAACGATCGATAATACAGCCCCTACCGCACCAAGCACGCCAGATCTGATCGCTGGTAGTGATACCGGCTCTTCAAATGCAGATAACATTACTAATGATACAACGCCCACATTCACAGGAAGTGCATCTACGGGCGACACAGTGACACTCATTTCTGATCTTGATGGCGTTGTTGGTTCAGCCACAGCTGCGGGAGGTGCATGGACTATTACTCCTAGTTCGGCGATGACCAGTGGTACGCACGCAATCACAGCGCGATCAACGGACACCGCCGGTAATATTACCAATAGCAATAGCTTATCAATGGTCATTGATACGAGTGTTTCAGTGCCTAGTATTACAACTCCAATTGAGGGAGATGGTCAAATTAATGCCGCTGAAGACAATGATGTCTTGATTGCTGGCTCTGGTGCCGATGCTAACGTGACTGTTAGCGTGAGTATTACTGACGGTTCAGCAACGCTGAGTCAAAATGTAACTTCTGATGGTAGCGGGAACTGGACTATCAGTGGCAGTGAGTTCAATGTTAGTGGATTTAGTAATGGCGAATTAACTGTATCGGCGACGCAAACAGATTCAGCAGGAAATATCTCTGGTGCAGCAAGTACGACTGTTACACTCGATAATACAGCACCTTCTGCACCGACAATTACGACACCAATTGAAGGTGATGGCCGAGTAAATGCGGCGGAAGATAATGATGTGTTGATTGTAGGAACGGGCGCTGAAGCGGGTAATAGTGTAACCGTTACTATTCATGACGGTGCAAATAGTTTTAATCGAACGGTCACTGCGGACAGCTCAGGGGCTTGGACTATAAGTGGCTCGGAATTTGATGTCAGTACGTTTAACAATGGCACATTGACGGTCTCAGCTACTCAAAGTGACGCAGCAGGTAATACTTCAAGTGCAGCTAGCACCACGATCACATTGGATAACTCAGCACCGTCAGCACCTGCTATCACAACGCCTATAGAAGGTGATGATTTAATAAATGCATCAGAAGATGATGATGTTTTGATAGTAGGAACGGGAGCGGAAGCTGGAAATAGTGTAGTTGTTACTATCAATGACGGTGCAAATAGTTTGGATCGCACTGTCACTGCTGATAGTTCCGGCGAATGGACAATAAGTGGCTCAGAATTTGATGTTAGCACGTTTAACAATGGCACATTGACGGTAACAGCATCGCAAAGTGATGCTGCTGGCAATACCTCAAGCGCAGCGAGCACGACAGTCACGCTAGATAACTCAGCACCAAGTGGGATTTCAGCTGCGATTGACCAAGATTTAATCAATGCGGGTAATGAAACTGCATTTAGCTTCACATTAACGGGCTTGGAATCAGCGGGTAGTTTTACCTATGAAATCTCAGACGGTAGCAGTTCAGTAACTAGCTCAAGTGCAGTATCTATAACGGGTACTACCCATCAAGAAGCCGGAATAAATGTCACCTCATTAAACGAAGGAACATTGACGTTATCAGTTACTGTAACTGATAACGCTGGGAATGAATCGAGTGCGGTAACTGACACAGTCACTAAAAAGTATAACGTTGCGCCGGTGCTTTCTGGTACACCGGCAACGAGCGTTAATGAAGACAGTGAATACGACTTTACGCCGACCTTGACTGACTCTGACACTGGCGATACTCATACCTTTAGCATTACGAATAAGCCAAGTTGGGCAACGTTTGATACGCAAACGGGTAAACTTTCAGGTACACCAAATGACTCTCATGTTGGCACGACATCTAATATTGAAATTTCGGTGAGCGATGGTACGGATAGCGATACACTCACCGCATTTAATATTGAAGTAGTTAATACCAATGATGCGCCAACGGGGCAAAGCACTAGCTTCACTATAGATGAAGGCGCAACATTAACGCGGGACTTCAACAATGGCTTACTGTCGCTTGCGAGTGACGATGATCTTGATTCCAACGACAGTCTAACGATAGTGAAAGACACAGATCCGCAATACGGTACGTTAACCCTCAACACCGACGGTAGCTTTAGCTATGTTCATGGGGGGAGTGAGAATCATACCGATAGCTTTACCTATCATGTTGAAGACAGCGCTAATGCCAGCTCGCCGGTGTACACCGTAACAATCAATATGAATGCAATTGAAGATGCACCAACGGCTGTGAACGATACGCTGACTACGCTTGAAGATGCTTCTAACTCGGTGAATGTGCTGACCAATGATAGTGACCCTGAAAACAATATGGTTGCTTCATCGGTTACGATTAAAACTCTGCCGACTAAGGGGCAGTTAAGCGTTAATAATGGAGTAGTGACCTTTACACCAACTGCCAATGCCAATGGTTCGGATTCATTTACTTATACGGTTAAAGATTCGACTCAGGCTGAATCAAATGAGGCAACGGTTAGTATTACTATAACGCCGGTAAATGACTTACCAGTCGCGGCTAACTTTACACCGAATATCGATGAAGACACGCCAACATCTGCATTGGCGATTAGGACAAATGCAACGGATGTCGAAGATACCAACCCAACAGGGGCTATTGCACTTGAGTCTCAGCCAAGTAAAGGTCAAGCGGCAATAGACTTGAATAATGGCACCATTACTTATACGCCAAATGCCAATGAGACGGGGAGTGATAGCTTTACTTACTCGATTCTTGACAGTGAAGGTGGTAAGTCAAATATTGCCACGATTTCCGTTAATATTGGTGCTGTAAACGACCGACCTGTGGCAGGAAATGACACGGTAACAACAAACGAAGATACTGCAACGACATTGGCAATTCTTGCAAATGACTCTGATGTTGAGGATCAAGGTTTTGATGGTTCGGATGTTGCGCTTGAAGATAAAGGCGATGGTGCAGGCAACTACGATCTCGCTACCGTTACGGTTGGTTCTGATGGTGTGCTCGCGATCACACCAAAACAAGATCAAAATGGTACATTGACCTTCACTTACACCATCGAAGATAGTGAAGGGCTGCGTTCTGACCCTGCAACGGTTACCGTTAATATCACAGCCGTTAATGATGCGCCAGTTGCTGTTAACAACACGGCTCAATTACTTGAAGATGGCAACATAGAAATCAACGTATTGGGTAATGATACGGACGTAGATAGTCAGCTCAATGCCGCAAGTGTTGCAATTGTTAGTCAGCCTCAAGGCGGTTCACTGCAAATACTAACGACTGGTAATATTGTTTATACGCCGAATGCTAATTTCTTCGGAAATGATAGCTTTACTTATACGGTACAAGATGCCGAAGGTTTAGTGTCGAACGCAGCGACAGTCAATATTACAGTGACATCAGTGAATGATGCGCCAGTTATTTCTGGAGTTCCAGCGACGTCTGTCAATGAAGATGTTGCATACAACTTTACTCCTTCGGCATCGGATACCGACGGTGATAGCTTAACATTCAGTGTGGCGAACCTGCCTGTATGGGCAAGTTTTAATGATACAACAGGCGCGATCACTGGCACGCCAAGTGAAGGACAAGACGGTACTTATAGCGGCATCGTAATTACGGTGTCGGATGGCCAAGCTGAAGCATCCTTGCCTGCGTTTAGCATAGTGGTGAATGCTGTGAATGACGCACCAATTATCTCAGGTACACCATCAACTACTGTCAAACAAGACGAAGCATACAGCTTTACGCCGACAGCATCCGATGTGGATTCTCAAGCATTGACGTTCTCTGTGACCAACCTACCAGCTTGGGCAAGCTTCGATACTTCCTCAGGTAATTTAGCAGGTACGCCGACTAGAGATGATGTGGGCACTTACAGTAATATCATCGTCAGTGTCAGTGATGGTGCATTACAAGCAAGCTTACCGGCATTTGAGATTGACGTTGAGCCGGTTAACGCCGCGCCTGTAGCAAACAACATGCAAAGAACGGTACTTGAAGATGGCACGACAAGCTTCTCAGCAGAGGTGAACGATCCAGACGGTGATGCATTGACCATGGAGTTAGTGTCGCAGCCACAAAATGGGGTAGTTCAAATTCAAGGTACTGTGTTTAGCTATACACCATTGCCGAACTTTAATGGCTCTGATGTATTTACTTACACCGTGTCAGACGGTGAATTTAAGTCAAATACGGCTTCTGTTGCGATGACGGTAACGTCCGTAAATGATGCACCTATTGCTGTTGATGACAGCTTTGCCTTTGATGCTGTGGCTTCTAATCAGTATGTGCTTCCTGTATTAAGCAATGACAGTGACCCAGATGGCGGAACGCTCAGAATTATCGGTGCTAAAGCCTCAATTGGCTCTGCGTTTATAGCCAATAACACCTTGACTTACCAAGCTGTGCAAAACTCACAAGTACCAATAGTCGTTACTTATTTGATTGAGGATGATAGTAAAGCGAGGGCAAAGGCAAATGCTAGTATCATGATTAATGGTACGGGTACGGGCAATGCGCCATCAATTACTGCACCGAGTGACTTAACCGTGAACGCAACAGGCTTATTCACCAAAGTGAATCTTGGAACTGCGGTCGCATCAGATAGCTCAGGGAACCCTCTTCCGGTATCTTTAGTGAGAGGAATTCCTATCTTTGCGCCTGGTAAACACATCGTTTATTGGCAGGCAACGGATAGTCAAGGACAACAAGCCACTGCGAGCCAGAACCTTAATGTCAACCCTCTAGTTTCGCTGCAAAAAGATAGTAGAGTTGCAGAAGATCGCAGTCACTCCGTTAAGGTGTATCTAAATGGCCCTGCACCAAGTTACCCAGTAACCGTACCTTATACCGTTTCGGGTTCAGCGGATAGCAGTGATCATGACTTACAGTCGGGTGAAGTAGTAATAAACTCGGGCACGAGTGCTAACATCAGCTTTAATATATTTGCTGATGGTATAAGCGAAGATAACGAAACCATTGTGATCTCCCTGAGTGACTCAGTAAACAGAGGCGCGAAATCTACTTCAACAGTAACAATTGTTGAGCAGAATGTGGCACCAAGTTTATCGGCAGTTGTGCAGCAAAGTGGTGAAGAGCGTAGCTTAATTACCGCCTCTAATGAAGTGGTTACCATAGAAGCTTTAGTCGCTGATCCTAACCCGAATGATCTTGTGAGTGTGAGCTGGCAGCCGGATGCGGCGTTAGTCAATACATCGAATGATCCATTTATCTTTGAATTTAACCCTGCCAATGTCCCGGCGGGTATTTATAAAGTAAGGGTTACGGCTGAAGATAATGCGACACCAAGTCTGTCAACATCTCGCAATGTCTTTATAGAAGTTGTTGACTCTTTAGCACCGTTGACCGGAGAGGATAGTGACGGTGATTTAATTCCGGATGATCAAGAAGGCTATGCCGATGAGGATGAAGATGGTATTCCTGATTTCATGGATGCGATCACTGATTGTAATGTGGTGCAAGAACAAGCGTTAGAATCTAGCCAGTTCTTGGTTGAAGGTGACCCAGGTGTATGTTTGCGTAAAGGCGCCACTGTGCCACAAAATAATACGGGTGGTCTACAGCTGTTGGAAACAGAGCTGCCTTCAGATCCAAATGCCAATAATGCAGGTGGTTTGTTCGACTTTATTGCGACGGGGTTACCACAACCCGGTGATGTATATAGTATCGTTTTACCACAACGCAAACCTATTCCACTTAATGCGGTTTATCGCAAATTAATTGGCGGTGAGTGGCAAGACTTTGTGATTGGAGAAGGTAACGAGTTGCTCTCAACTCAAGGTGAGCCAGGTTTCTGTCCTCCTCCAGGAGCCAACGAATGGACCGCAGGCCTTAGCGATGGTGATTGGTGTGTGCAACTACGTATTGTTGATGGGGGTCCAAATGATGATGATGGTATTGCCAATGGCAGTATTGTCGACCCTGGTGGAATCGCAGTACCAATCTCAAATAACGCACAACCTGTCGCTAACGCTGATAGTGTGACAATTGTCTCTGGTCAAACAATTATAATTGATGTGCTCGAAAACGATACGGACAGTGACAATGATACACTTACCATAACGGGTGCGAGTGTCGATTTCGGTGTTGTTAGTATCGAAAATAATCAATTGAACTATACGCCACCAGCTGCATATATAGGCAATGCGACTATTCAATATAGTGTGACTGATGGACAGGGCGGATCAAGCAATAGTACTGCGACAGTTTCTATTATCGCCAATCAACCACCGCAAGTGTCGAATGACACCGCAACCTCAAATGGTGCGCAAATCATTATCGATGTACTTGCAAATGATAGTGACCCTGAAGGTGGAATGTTAAGCATTGTTTCTGCAACTGCAAGCCAAGGTACAGTGGCCATTAATATTGATGGTACGCTGAGTTACACACCAAAAGTTGGGTTTGAAGGTGTTGATACAATTAACTATGTTGTTAAAGATGAGTTTGGCGCTATGGCTGAGGGCCAGGTAAGCGTCACGGTATCAGTTAAACAAGTTACATCCATAACTAATAAGTCCTCAGGGACTATGGGAGGCATGTTGTTACTATTAATCAGCGCGCTGGTACTGCGCCGTAAAAAATCACTTTTACCCGCTTTTGCATTGGTGAGTACGAGTTGTTTATTAAGCACACAAGCACAGGCGAGCAATTGGCAAGTGGAGGCAACGCTCGGACAATCTACAGCAGATAGTGAAATTAACGCTTCAGACTTAAACATCGTCAACTTAGATGAAGACAGCAGTAGTTGGTCAATAGGGGCGTTTTATGAATTAGTCCCTAATTGGCAAGTAGGACTTCGCTACATTGACCTTGGTCAGGGAAGCGTAGAGTTTACAGGCTTGAGTACAGATCCTGAGCAAAGCCAAATGGCTTTGGCGCGAGTTGCCCCGGTTTTGCCTGAAGGTCCTGCATTACAATTCAACTACTCAAAATCATTTGCAGATAAGTTTGTTGGTAAAATGTTCTTGGGTGCGTTTAATTGGGATTACAAGATTAACAGCGTTCGGGATGGTCGATTTTCCACTCGTTACGAAGACAGCGGTACTAGCGGTTACATAGGCGGTGGTGTTCATTATCAACTCAGTGAAGCTTTGACATTAGGAGTAGATTTTAGCCACTATTTCATTTCTGCAAATGATGTAAACGACTTAGCACTGAATTTGAGCTATCGTTTTTAAGTTTAACTACAAGTTTTAGCATTAAAAAGGCCTCAACTACATGTTGAGGCCTTTTTATATTGGACGCCACCCGGTGCCAGTGTGTTTTATGATGGAGACATTTTGATGCGAGGCAAGCTTCTTCAATAACTTATTGGAAATCTTCATCTGCTTTTAATCGGAAAGTACAATTGGAAAGTACATATGAGGGATGGGATAAACATTAAAGAAAAAGCTCTCTTGCGAGAGCTTTGGGCTATGTTTACTCTTAATTAGTTTTTTAAAATAACTTTTAGAAGAGGGGGGAAAGTTATTGAAATTAACTAGTTAAGAGTAATTTGGAACTTTTCAGATTGTTTTTCCTGAATGGCATTTATTCGACTGCCGGATTTAAATTTGGTATCGATAGCGCCTTTTCGGGTACGGAACAATGTTACAGTCGTGTCGCATGGCTTTGTTTTATCCAGTGCGTCATCATCAAAGCCTGTTAATTCACTCAATAGAATTTTATATTGCCCACCAGACTCTAATATTTCAGATTCGAAGCTTATAAGGCTTGAGTCGCCAGTCGTCTTTGTACAAAACGATTTAAATTCGAGAAAAAGCTTGGTATTGATGTCGCTTTCCTCTCTCCACTCGACCAAAATGTCATCATTACGGTTAAATTGTTCAGAAACTGGAGCGTAAAGTTTTATTGGTGCAGGAAGTTTCACTCTAGAGGTTAATTTTTCATTCTCTTTATCACGAATGAACTCAAGTGTTAGCTCAGAATTTTTTGCAGTTGCTGTAAAGTAACCTTGATAATCGACATCGAATAGGTCGTGATCTTTTACCAATATCTTCCTTTCATTACCGAGTGTTGCTCTAACACTATCACCATCAGAAAGGATGACGTTCGCACCAGAACTACTATTTAAATTGAACTCAGTAACAACTCGGGAGCCTTCACCATTTGAAGTAACACGAATATCCGCCCAAATCCCTTCTGTTTTTACTACATCTGATTGTGTTGATTCAGTTGAACAACCAATTAGTGATGCTAAAGCAATGCAGCTCGATAAAACGCTGGCTCGTTTCACGAATATTTCCTTTTCTTCAATATGTGCAAAAAGAGTGTAGCGCTATTTTAATGTTTCTAGAATAGGGTTTAACAATTTATAACAATTTGCTTTTTAAATGCATGAAGCACTACGTAAGTGGATATCTAAAAGAAATTATGTAAAGGAGACGTCCATGTCTCTAGTAAACGCCGATATACTATGTCGCAATTGTGTACGTAAAAAGGATGAGGCTGCAAATGATACGACTTAAATCAAATGAGTTGGCTTAATTCAGTATCGGGATGTAAAACAGCTCAGTTGCGTTAATAGTAACGACATAAACACATCATTTCTCTGTTACATTATTTGTACATATTATGGGTTCATTCAACTCATAATAAGGAAAGTGAACGTGAAAGACACCTGTAAACTTGTTGGTTTGATTTTGATTGGTATTACCACACTAAGTGTTAATGCCGGAGAGACAACACTTAAGTTATCAAAACCAAGCGGCCTGCCCTCACCGGTGGAGTCTGCTCGCTCAATAAATATTGGCTCAGTAGCCGACAATTTGTTTTCTGATCTGAGGAGCTTTGAGCTAGAAACTGAATCGGGTATGCGTCGTGATATTGCAGGCATGAGTAAAGTGAAAAGTATTTATGCGATAGACGTTGATGCCAAGCGAGTGTCAGTAACCTTTTCGGGAACAACTAACTACAAAGTAAAGTTGACGCTCAAGAATATAAACTTATATGCCAAGGTCAAATTTTCCGGCATTGATATCCTTTGCCCCAGCGTAACTGTGACGGCACGTTTAAATAACTTAGCTCCTACCGCAACATATAATTACTATACAGGGGCTTTGGAAGACCTTGCGATTAACTACAATCGAAAGGTTGATGCAAGTTGCTCAACGGGATTATTTTCCATACCAGGCGTAAGTATATTTGTTGATTACTTTGCAAGTGATTACGCAAAAGCGAAAGTTGATGATTTGATCAAAAGTAATTTAAGAAAGTTCAGTGAGCTAGAGCAGCCAGGGGCATTGTTTGGAATGCAGAAAGTTTTAGCGGATAGGCGCGTATCTGCAAATATCAGCAGTGCTGAACGAGCGTTAAATATCGATATTGAAGAGACTATCGCTAACTTGGTTACAGGTATGAATATTTATATTGATTTAAAGCGTGATGCAAATGGCTATGGCAAACATTTTGCTCAAATTGGAGTGTACCAGAGTACTCCGACTATAAATTCTTCTTGGGGAGGTAACTTCAGTGTTGCTGCCAACGGTGCGAATCGTATAAATAAATACGCGTTAACAAGCGGTCGCTGGCATAGCAGTGATTGGACTCCAGGTATTTTATATGATGGGCAGTTTATCGGCGCGATTGCGTTTAATCGAGTATATGGCGTTGCGAGCTATATGGGCCAGAAACAAGTCACAATAAGTAACTGCGGTAAGGCGTGTGAGTAGTTTATATATGTAGTAGCTAATGATAGAGCTAGGAAAGCTCTATCATTTTATAGACTTTCTACGAGAATTGTTTTTTGGTTTGCTACATAAATAAATCCAGCATTGTTGTCCAGAAACAACAGTTGCTGAAATACGTTGATAGTCATCCACTTCGTACTCATCTGCATGAGCTAATTCAGCTTCAGTGATTAAAAATACAGTGCCCTCGACTTCATCCTCTACATTACCTGTCGCGATTAGAATGGGGTGAATATCTTTTTGGCTACTGATAATAACAGCAGGATCCGTTATTTTTACTTGGCCAACTTTAAATCCACAAAGTACCGCTTTTTCGCCTTCTAATCTTCTGCCGAACGTATCTAGTTGCACTTACTCCTGTTGCAATGTGCCGTACGAAAATAATGCTTGCATCACTTAATTCTAATCCGTTTTTCTCCTGCGAGGTCTAAGTCTGAGCTGCGACATTTTCATGGTCAATCAAGATCTTGCGGTCTACCCATATCGGACTGACTATAATCGCATACGCCTTGTGGATAAATTTGTTTAAGTGTGGTGAGTTGTGTTGAGATATCTACATCCCCGTAAACCCCTTTGGCAAGCGCCTCTTCAATCGATATTTTATGACACTTAAAGATATCACCAGCCCAGTTTGCACCGGCTTGAATTCTGCTGGTAGAAAACATCGGATATCTAGCGGTACAGGTCCCTTGCGGCTGGTTATTCCAGATACCATTAAACACTGCTTTGCCGCTGGCGATGACTTTACCTTGTTCGTCGAAACACGTATCAGCAAGTGTCTTCGGTTTTGCGTCTGTAACGGATAAATTTGGCTGTGCTTTGAGGTTGAGTAACCATTCATCCATTTTTTCAAATGCTAGTTGAGTTGGATTAAACGCTTGATGTGCGACCCAAATCACTTGATTCTCTGGGTTTGAATCTGCGGCGGACATTCTCAATCGAGTATAAAATGAAGCAGACATATGATGCATATCTAGCTCATTCTCAAGATAATGTCTGGCGTCAATGATAGGAATATCAACTTTGCCAATAAATACCTGTCCAGAGCGATATGCTTTTTCCATCGCCGCAAGGTTACCGCTGTGCCTCGGTGCGACACCATTATCATCTGGCGTGGTGATATTATGATTGCCCCAAAGAGTGAGCCAAATAGGTACTTTGTGGCCAAACGGTAATACAATTTCTTCTTGTTGCATTTGGTTTTGGGGCTTCCATCCGCCTATTTTTTTGTTGAGATCAATAAATTCAGCCATTGTGATCTGCTGAGCCTTTAATGCTTCGAGCCCGTATTGAACGCCTTCGTTATCCCAAGTGCTTAACCCTAAGCCTGATTGGTCTGTGCCAAATACGTTGGCCATGTCCTGCCAGTAACTCCAGTTTGTTCTCTCTACTACCTCATCCTCAAAAAAGGCTCTTAAAAACCCTTGCCTCGGGTTATTAATAAAAGTAGATAATCCAAAGTAGCCATTAATACATTCACTATTGCCATCAGGAAAGGAGGGCACAAATCCTGACATTAATTGGTTGAGTGGTTGCAAAAAACCAGCTCTTTGCGGAAAGTCGTTAATTGCATTCATGCCTTCAATATGACGGCGGCGGGTCCAATCACGCCATGCTTTTCTGTCATTAGCTCTAAAAGTAAAGTAGTTATTTAGTAAATCACAATCTAACGCGTAAGTGGTTTGGGTGATCATATCAGGGTAACTATAAAGTGGAATAAGGCCATCTAAGATCCCTTGGCTATTTTGTGCAATCAAATATTGTGCGAGTCCACCGCCGGAGCCGCCAATTCCGACCGTATAGAGCGGCTCTCCGTACAAACTAGTGAATTGCTTTTTCACCCGCCTTGCGGTGTCTTCGGCTAGTAACATGTTGTAGGTGTAGCTGGTTTTATTGCCACTAGAGCTTATGACTGCGTAGCCAAGCTTTAACTGCTCAAGCTGTCTATCTATCACACGCTCCGGTTTTTGCCTGCCTTGTCTAAAGCCAATCCCAGAACCACCATTAAATTGGTAGATAAGTCGGTTATTCCATTGAGACTTTGCCTGTCTATCACCCATTTCGTCAACTGTGATTGGCATTACTATGGTGTAAATGAAGCGATTTATGGTGCCTTGCTCTACGCGTAACAGTAAGTTTGTGTCTATCGCTTTATTTCTTTCGTCTAGCGGCTTGATTTGATTGTTAGAGGTTATCGCAAAGTAGCGTAACCGCGTTTTTGCCATGCAATCTTTACTAAAACCAAGTACTTGGTTTGATTGCTCATCCATCACCGGCACGCCGAGTCCCGAGTGGTTGTCTATCTCTGGCTGACCAAGGCCTGAGTCCAGGGTCATACAGTAAAAAGGATATTGGTTAGGGCCAGAGTATAGGTTAGTGTCAGGACCAATACCTCCTATTGCAATCGGAAATACGAAGGTATCGACGGGTCTTGTAACTTTTGAAATATGCGGATAAAACTCAAGAATAGGGTTACTTTCGCTGCTTGCTATTCTTTCTACGCTGTATATTTCTTCTTGCTCACTTGTTAGCCAAAACAAATAACCACAAGCGCCAAGAACAATCAAAGATAAGAATGCGGTGAGCCAAGAAAATAAGGATTTCATATGAGCTCCTTCGAGTGCCAAGCAAATGGATAAGCGGATATTATAAGTGTAGGACTAGATAATCACAGTGTAGTTATTTGTTTGTTATTTGAACATGAAATTATTGCATTAGAAGTTAAAGATCATCGCCTAAGTATTTAATCTCAATAGCTTTAATTGTTTTATCCGGAACTTTTTCTAAGAGCGCCTCGATACGCTTCGCCATCGCTTGGTTAGCGATGTTGTACCCCATAAATTGCTGCTCAGCATGAAAGGGACGTGGTAGAAAAGTGACTTCAAGTTGATGGCGGCGGATCATCTCTAAAGCCCACACTTTATCGACTAAAATGGCATCAACTCTGTTGTTGTTGAGTACGCTAAAAAACTTTTTGCCGTCGTCATGGTTTTGCTCATAAAACGAACGTCTGACAATGGCGGCGTTGATTTTTTTCAGCCCTTGTACTGCCGCTTCCGGGTAGCTGTAATCCTCTGAGATCATGACTCTTGGGGCGGCAAGTTGATAAAAGTCATCAGGGTTGCTGAAGCGGCCTTGTTTTACCGCAAGAGAGAGCAGCCAGGTGGTGAATGACACATCAATAATTGGAAAACCATCGGCCTCATCTACATGTAAGGTAAAATCAAATGTACCATCGGCAACGCCTGCTAAACAGCGACGATAAGGAAGTTCATGAAATGTCACTCGATAGGGAGTGCCAATAAGTGCTGATTTAATTATATCAACCTCTATGCCTCGAACTTGTTTTTGCTCATTAACAAAGCTATAAGGCCACCACCGTTCAAAGCAAATATGTACCGCACGACTATCCGTTTTTGCCAGCGCGTTGGTACCAAGTAGGGCGAGTAGCAATAAGAGAACAATGTGCATCGGTGCGTTTATCCTAAATTACCTTCTCTAAGCGTAATGATAGATTGGAAAAAGCGCAACAAAAGAACATATTATGGGCGTTTCATGTTTATACAAAAATCAATTCAGTGTGGCTGCTCTTAACATGCCTTTGCACACAGAAGTATCAGGATATTCACTATAATTTTTTTGTGTAATATAAATGATTATCATATCAATTGTATTTTGTGTTGCTGAAAATAAAACATTCGCTATAATCTTAACCTCACCTTAATCCTCAATCTAATTGTAAAACGGAGTTTTACCTTGTTAAGTGTGTTTTTTGTCGCTCTTCTGAGCCTTGCAATTACGTTAATTTACTGCACAAACAAGCATCAGCGCTTGTTAAAGCGACCTCTGCCAAACAATGCCAGATCTGCTGGCTACATTCTTCTGGCAATTACATTCATTTTTGCAATACAAATTTTTGCAGGTGCAGCGGTCGTATTTAGTTGGCTTATCGGTGTCATGGTGCTTACTGCGCTTATTCCCTTCACCATTTTAATACTTTTTAGGAAGTCACAATGAGCCGGTTGTCACAAGCTGAAAAGGTTCAACCCGATTGGCTAGGTAAATCGCTGGCAGGCATTATTTTAGGCCTAGCGTTGAGTTTTGGTCTAGTTGGCCTTTTCGCTTGGCTTGGTAGCGACGGCCTAACCCAAACTATAAGTGTCGAGAAGCAGAGTTGGCGCACCCAGTTCAATATGTGGATGGTTTCACCGATTTGGCTGTTAATTTTAAGCCTTGTATTTATGTTTAAAAATTATAAGCAAGCAGTACTTTGGTTGGGTGGGGCGAATATCGTTGTGTATGTATTATTGTATTTTGTAAGAGGGATGGCATGAAGATCCGCGCTGATATTTTAAGGATTTACCAGAGCGTTCATACTTGGACGGGGATCACCACAGGATTGCTGCTGTTTATCGGATTCTTTGCCGGTGCTATTACGATGTTTGCGAGCAGTATCGATAAATGGGCGACTCCCCCATCTCATCAATTGTCGCAAGTAGAAACCACCCAGTACGATGAGTTGCTCCGACGTGCTTTTGTGCAATATCCAGAGTCACAAAATGGGATTAGAGTCAGTTTTGAGGAAGGACAATCTCCCATTACGTGGTACCAGCAAGGTAATGCGAGAGGGTTAAGCTTAGATAAGCAGCTATGGCATGGCACCTTGAATGAGTCCGGTGAGCTTGAAGCCCATACCAGCTATATCAATGAGCTGTCGTCATTGGTTGATTACCTTCACCGCAGCGCAGGTATTGTAGGTGAAATCGGTCACGACCAAGCTGGAGTTTATGTACTTGGAATAGCTGCAATCTTGTATTTCGTAGCATTGGTATCAGGGGTGATCTTCTTATTGCCAACCCTAGTGAAGAGCTTCTTTGCATTAAGAGACAAAAAAGGGGCTAGCCGTTTTTGGTTAGACACGCATAACTTAATTGGGATCACCAGCCTACCGTTTCATATTATTATCGCGATTACAGTGATCGTATTCGCATTTCATGATTTCTTATACGATGGTCTAGGCAAACTTTACGGTGATAAACCACTATTTGGGCGTGAAGCGCCGTCAGCGGTTGAGTTTAAAGTTGATAACTTACCCAGCATTGAAGAAATCATGGAAAAGGCACGTGCTTATGCACCTGAACATCAAATTAAAGAAATTACCCTCAGTCGCTTAAATAGCAAAGGACCTTCAGCTTCTATACAACTCGTAAGCGATGAGCACTTAATGCGCGGACCTAAAACTGACTTCTTGTTTATGAATCCTTATACGTTTGAGATTTCTACAAGCAGTGTCATGAATGGCGATCAAGGTATCTGGGGTGCGGTAGTGACTACATTATTCGGTCTTCACTTTGGGAGTTACGGCGGTGAGTTTGGTCGTTGGGCTTATTTTATTATGGGTATTTTAGGCGCTGTGTTGTTTTATACGGGTAACTTATTGTGGCTTGAGAAGCGCCGTAAGCAAAAACAACCAGAGCAATCAAAATCAAGCCGAGTGATGGGGAAATTAACTATTGGCGTGGCAATGGGCTCATTATTGGGTGTAGCCGCGGCGTTTGCCCTAACAAAATGGACAGCGTTGACCACAATGAACATCAATGTTGTGTATATGTGGGTCTATTATCTGTGTTTTGGATTTACCTTGATTGCGGCATTCGTTATCGGCATGAGTAAAACTGCAATTTGGTCACAAAGGGCGATTGCCATTTTGTGCTTCTCGTTGCCACTGACTTCAATCATTGCGTTTGCAATCCCAAGTCTTGGCATTTGGCCAGCGACAGCTTGGTCTTCTATTGGTTTGGAGTTAACCGCCATGATCTTAGGTGTTATTTTTTGGCGAATGGCAGATAAGACAAAGTATAGGGCTTACAATGGCGAAGCCAATAGCATTTGGTTTATTGGTCAGCATAAAACAGAATGTGAATTACAAACGCAGTCTGTATAAAAAACACGTAGAAAGGGGCTGGTAGCTCCTTTTTACTTACAAAGTGTCATCTATTTTTTCAAATCTGTTATCCTACTCGTTTTGCAATTCTCTACGGAAAAATTATGGAGCTTACAGCCTGGTTAAGTCTTGCTGCTATTTGTGCTTTTGGTGCGATGTCGCCAGGCCCAAGTTTAGCGGTTGTCTTGCGTTATAGCCTATTTCATAGTGCCAAACACGGTATTGTCGCAAGCCTTGCGCATGGTTTGGGAGTTGGAATTTATGCCAGCCTAGCAATCTTAGGGTTGTCAGGGCTTATTCATCAATTTCCGATTGTATACCAATTTTTGGTTTACGGTGGTGCTGCTTACTTGGCATGGATGGGGATAAAAATCCTAATGAGTAAGAGCCAAGGGTTAGCGGTATCACAGTCTCAAGTGACAACGTCGTATGCCAAAGCAGCGCAGGATGGTTTTGCAATTGCATTTTTGAATCCGAAGTTAGCTATTTTCTTCGTTGCGCTCTTTTCGCAGTTTATTGACCCAGAAAAGATGACTTTAACGGTAGGTTTTATCATGTGTATCACCGTGCTAACGATAGATGCGTTGTGGTATTTTATTGTCTCAGTTTTGAGTGCTTCAGCAAGAGATAAATTCGATTTAACGGCCAAGCGTGCTGTAATTGATAAAATACTGGGCTGTGCCTTTTTACTGCTCGCCGTGCGAGTGATTTACCAATCCTTGTAGCCATTGTAAGCACTTCTTGGTAGGCGTTCTATCGTTGCGCCCATCAGGGATGATCGCATAATATGCATAGGGAGCGGGGATCGCCAGTTCGCGCTTATCAAGCTGAACTAATCGACCACTAGAAATTTCTCTAGTAGCCAGTTTAGGCTCAACTAGGCCAATTGCATTCTCATCTTGTATATACTGGATCAATTGTGTCATTTCATCGAACGAAATTTGTTCAAAACTGCTGAGTTCGTTGTTGGTGATGCTTTCGTACCAAGTTGACCAACTAGGCCACTCTAAAGAACCGACGCGACACTTAACTGAACACAACAAAAATTGAGGAAATGTTTTAGGATTTTCCAACAAGGCTTGATGCTGTTGCCAAAAAGCCTTGCTGCAGACGGCGATAAGGCTGGTACTCATCAATTTTTTTATTTCAACAGCTCCTTCCAACACACCATCACAAAAGCGTATCGCAATATCAAAGTCGCTCTGTACCAATGGTCGTATTTTATCCGAAATATCGATTTCAATGTCGATATCAGGGTTTGATGATTTAAAACGAGCTAAATTAGGTAACAGTAGTTGAGTGGCAAAGCGCGTACTGGCGGTAATGCGTAATGTTTTATTATCTTGGTTGAGCTGCTTGGCTTGCGCTATTGCCGAGTGCATTTGTGTAAGCGACTTAGAAGCTTGTTGGCAAATGAGTCGCCCTTCTTTGGTCACTTCAAGACCTCCACTTTGTCGTGTAAATAACAAAAAACCAAGTCGACTTTCAAGTTGTCTAACTTGGTAGCTCACGGCTGCAGGTGTAAGTCCAAGTTCTTCTGCTACTTTTGAAAAGTTGTTAAGCCGCAAGCTTGCATCTAAGATTTGTAAGAGAGAACCACTTAAGTACTTCATTTAATACCCTGCAAATTAAATTTGTAGTGTTTGAAAAAACTATTCGTTTTTCAAAACCCCCTAGTTTCGAGAGAATAATACCACACAGAGGTATTTGGACTAGTGAAATGAAAGATAAGTTTTCTACTTTTATCAATGGTAATGTAGCGAAAATAGAGGAGTTAGAAAATCTGGCATTTGCAGGGCATGCACATTTTACTGCAATGCAAATGCGAGAATATGGAGTAAAAGGATTTGAGTTTCATATTGCAAGGTTACGGCAAGCTTCACAAAAAATATTTTCAATGGAGTTGAAAGAGACTGATGTGGTAGAGCAGCTACAAGCTGCGGTAAAGGAAGCCCCAAAGGATGGCTCAATCTTAATCACGGTATTTAGTTCAGATGGTGAATTTACGCAAAAATCAAAAGATGCGGATCTCAATATTATGATTAAAACAAGTGCTGCATATGATGGTCCAGCGGGGACGATGAGCCTTAAATCTTATGATTATCAGCGCCCACTTGCTGACATTAAACATGTAGGTGAAATCGCAAAAACTTATTTTTTGCGTGAAGCAAACAAAGCCGGGTTTGACGACGCACTTTTCGTTCATGACAATCGAGTATTGGAAGGCAGTATTTGGAATCTTGTTGGCTGGGATGGCGAAGGGTTAGTATGGCCAAAAGGGGCCAAATTACACGGTACTATGATGCAAACAATAGAAGCAATGGCGTATCAAACCGGTATAAAGCAAAGAAGTGTTGATATTTCAATCAGTGAAATAGCTCAGCTAGAGGGGCTTGCACTGCTCAACTCTTGGACACCCTGTGTTCCGGTTGCTGCGCTTGATGGTATACAGCTAAACCTAAACCAAGACTTTTATACATTACTACGAACGTTACACGATAAGGCGCCTGTGACTAGCTTGGTCTAACTAATCTAACCCTTTGCGCTGTATGTAGTTATGAAGAATAAATGCTTTGAGTTTTTCGTTATCGGTTTTATTCATTGCAAAGGATACGGCGAGCTCCAATGGGCTTGCCACTTTTATTGAGTGGACGTTTGCAAACAGTGGAATAGGGTCAGCGAGATATAATTTAGCGATCCGACTGATCACATTAATTTGGATTGCATTTGCTTGGTAGGGAAAAGTATTAATCAGTCCACCGGATTGGGATATGGAGACCATGTTAAACGGCATCATTTGAGGGGATAATCTAAATCTGACCGGCGTTGATGGGCAGGTACGCCAGCTTCGCGGTGCACTAGAGTTAGCGGCTTCCACGATATTAGGTGCTTCTAAGTTGTTGTCTAAAATCTCCATCAATGCCGATAGGTCGCTAAGTGGAAACTCGACCTGCTCGTTGGCATTTTTGGCAACGAGACTAAACTGAGAACTATTTGAAATACTCGCAAGTAACTTTTTAATCTCACTGTGCGTTTGCTGTTTTTGATCCCTAGCTTCCGGCAATAGCGAGCCTGCAACGCGATTACCGGCTAGGGTTCGGTTAATGAATTGTAATTCTTCCTTCGTTAATTTCATGATTAAGCACATCCATTGGGTGGTTGATATTTATACAGCAAGGTTTATACCAAATTCCGCTTTTGTTGCTATTGCGGCGTTTCTTTTTTAAGTACGGGCTTTGCAATTTGTTCAGCAGTAGACTTGTTGCCATTTAGCCTTCAAATAGGGCAACCTAACGTACCTAAGCGGCAATGAATTGCCCATGAAGCTGTACGAGTTATTTAAGAAAATGAAATATTTCCGTGTTCAGTGGATATTGATATGAATTCATCGGCTGATTGTTGAAAATATTTATTTGGAATAATGCTTGCAAAGGTCTAGCACCGAGATTGTTTTTTAGACTTGCCCAATGCCAACGCTTTTAACTGGACATCAAGTATCGCTGATTGAGCCTACTTCACTGAACTTTTCACCTGTAGAGCGAGAGAAATTAGTGATCCCGAGTGCTCATAATCAGCTTACAGCAAATGACAATCACCTTGCTGGTGGGGGGCGTGCTCACACCTTTAAACAAAACTTTATGAATGCCATGAGCAGTGGCTTGTCTAGCGAAACGTCGCAACATGACAAAAGTAAAGCGTTACTGCAGTTCCAATTTGCGGATCATGAAGTACTATTCGACCTTACAAGCATCGCCTCTCATGATGAGGCTGCTTACGAAAAGCTCCGAGCGTTGTTGGCTGATATGATGACAAGGCCTGTAAAGGTTGATATCAGCAGTAAAGATCAAGCGCAGCAATTACTGTTTAAAAATTTAGAGTTAGATTTTTTAGCGTACAAGGAGCTCTCTGAGCGGCTGGAAATGTTAGCAAAGCTTGACCATGAAACTGAAAGTCAAAAAGCATTGGCGCAGCAAGATAGAGATCGCATTCGTGCAGTAATTGCAAGTTTACATGCACGCCTAGAGAAGGGCCAAGAGGCGTTACTTGGTGGAACAACATTAAAAGCGTTGGATGTAAATCGCAAAGATTTTGAGCTTGAATTAGATAGCCTATTTACCAGTGTTGGCTTTGATTCGGATATGCCAGTAACTGGCGCGACTTGATTGCCGTGATCATTATTGTTTGCTGAGATTTGTACTTTTTACCAGGTATAAAGTGTAGTAGCCCATACCCGAATCTCACCGTTTAAAAAGAACGGGGCTAGACTTTACCTGACATGCGCTTTGTGGGAAAAAAGACGGTCGTCAACGTTACTTTTGTTCCACAAAGCGCACGTTCCACTAACTCATTTATGCCCCAAAATGAGCTAGAAAATTTTGCTCAAAGGGCTTACAACACCGTTTGCGCCTTGCTGTAAAACATGGGTATAAATCTGAGTGGTTTTAACGTCTGAATGGCCTAACTGAGCTTGTACTGTTCTAATATCTGCCCCACTTTGTAACAGGTGTGTAGCAAAAGAGTGGCGAAAAGTGTGGGGCGTTATAGGTTTTGTTATTTGTGCTTTTTTGGCTGCCTCTTTAACCGCTTTTCGTACTCCTGTTTGATGAAAATGATGTCGGCGGATCTCCCCAGTTTCAGGATCTGCACTTAACTTATATGAGGGAAATAGATACTGCCAAGCAATTGACTTATTGGCGCTAGGATATTTTCTTGCTAGTGCGTTTGGCATCCAAACACCTGCATATCGTTCATTCTGGGAATCTAATTTTAAGTATTCATCAGCCTGAGCAATTTGATTTCTTAGCAAAGGTATAAGTTCTGTGGCGAGAGTAACCACCCGATGTTTATTCCCTTTTCCATTCCAGATCCGAATGCACTTGTAGTCAAAGTCAATGTCCTGAACTCGTAGTTGAACAGCTTCCATTACACGTAAGCCGCTACCATACATTAAGCCTGAAATTAAATAATATCGTTTACTTAAAAACGACATGAGACGTTTAACCTCCTCGGGGGTCATAACAATTGGCAACTTAGATTGGCGCTTGCTTCTGATAAACGTTAGATTGGGGCACAAATCCTGTTTAATTATTTGCTTATACAGAAAAGATAATGCATTTAACGCTGTCGCTTGTGTTTTAGGCGACACATTACGTTTAAGCACAAGGTAGTCGAGATATTCGACAACCTCGTTATCGCCCATTGAAGCTGGGTGACGCTTATCATGAAAATGAATATAGGAAGAAATCCACTTAAGATATGTATCAACTGTTCTGAGCGAATATTGCTTAGTCAGCATAAACTCTGCGATGTGGTTTAGAAATGGTGAACGAGTTCTCATTGAATTAGCTCTAAAAAACTGTATTTATATACAGTATTGGCATGTTTCTCCTATAGTCAAGAAAACGACCCACTGGGTCGTTTTCATCCTTTTCATAATGATGAAAAATATATCTGTAGCAACAAGTTAGTTATTGTGATAAAACTGGTACAATGAGAATAATGACCCATGACTCGGTAGATAAACGACCCATTGGGTCGATATTAAATTGTTAGCTTTACAAGGAGTAATCTATGTCACTCTCAATCAATGAACGATTAGATTTTTTTGAAACAAACTATGATCCTATAGCAACATATCACCTTGATAAGGGTGGAAAACTGTATATTGGGAATGATGATAAAAAATGTCGTTTTTGTGGAGAAACGGAGCCGAATGTAACGTTCAGTAATGTAGCCCATGCTGTTCCAGAGTTTCTCGGAAATAAGCAATTAATTCTTAAAAATGAGTGTGACACTTGTAATACATTCGTATCCGAAAACCTTGAAAATGATCTTGATAAATATACAAAGCCTTTTCGGTTGGCAGCTCAAATAAAAGGCAAAAAGAAAGTGCCTAGTTATAAAACCAAAGATAAAAAATCTAGGTTTGAATTTTCATCGTCCGAAGGAGCTAAAATTATAGATAGAGAAGATAGTAAATTTGCGAATCTTGATATTGAAAATAAATCAATCGAAACAAATTTTCATCTCGAACCACATAGACCGAGTGCCGTTTTTAAATGTTTGGTAAAAATTGCACTTTCAGTAATTGATGATGTTGAACTGTCTAAATTTACCAATACGATCTCTTGGTTATTGGAACCTGATCATTCAAAAACAATTTGCAAGCCACAAATTCTTCTTAATGCATTTATTCCAGGCCCCAAACCAAATAAAGCTGTTACGATTATAGTACTCAGAAGAAAGGCTGAGTCAGTTGTTGCCCCATATTGCCACTTAGTTATTTGTTTTGGGAATATTGCTTATCAAATAGTGGTACCGTCCGATGTGGATATTACTAATGGAACTCAAACAGTGAAGTTGTATCGCTTCCCTTTACCATTCGAAGATAACAGGAAATATGGCAACATTAAATTCGGACAAGAAGATCTTACAAATCATGAAGTGGTAAGAGATAAAATGTTACCGATGAGTTTCAGCTTCGACGAAGCTATTAAACTCGACCCTTCGACTGTGAGTTTATAAAAGTAAAGCTAACAAGCAACTCAACGCGGATTCGGTTTACGGTCACGCGTTTTGCAAAAATACGCAAAACAACGTTCCAGCAAACCTTACCGGTTAGTTGGGCGTTAGGTGTTTTGAGGATTATATGAGATTTCCAGACTTACGTTTGCATGATTCGGTCGTTCAATCCATCGAGTATTTGTGGGAGCAAAAGTCAGTTCGAATAACTGGATTACTATGCTCGAAAGAGAGCGTGCAGTTCGAAATTAGTTTCTCAGCGGTATCAGCCGTGAATATAACCCAAGCTGAGCCGTGGGGACCATCGGTTTCAGTTAACGAAGTAAGAGTGTCAGAGAAAGGAGCGTACATTATAGAGATGCAATCAGGAGACGATATCCAAGTATTTGCTAGTTCCTTTGCCTATAAAGAAGTACACACATAACAAGCAATTTAAGAGGGATTCACAACGCTCGGCATTTTTGCTTCTACTTCAAATTTAGTGTTTATGGCACAATGTTTTGGGTTGGGTGGAGGCGTTGTTCACCCCTTAATTGGGCGTTGAGGCTGTAGAATTACTCTTTTCAGGTACTGGATTCTTGGTTTTGGATTGACTATTTCTTAACCTTGAATCGAGTTGGTTACTGTGATCTAATAGCTATTATTCACTCACGGTAATCTGTTATGGCCAACTATAAGCCAGACTTATCCCGCCAAAATAAATTCATTCCAATCAATTTCGCTGAGCAAA